>JAGLSG010000004.1 GCA_023135865.1 Planctomycetota bacterium
TCGGCGACTGGGGCACACAATTCGGAATGCTGATGGCTTTGCTCGACGAACAATCAGAAGAAGCAAAAAAAAATACCGGCGTTGCTTTGCATCACTCTGAGCTTGGGAAATTACCCCTTCCTGTCCTTGAAAATTTTTACAAAGCAGCAAAACAGAAATATGATAGCAACGAGGAATTCGCAGAAAAAGCGAGGGCAGCCGTTGTAGCTTTGCATAAGGGTGATTTAAAATATGAAATGCTCTGGCTAAAAATTATCGGTTGGTCAATGATGCATTATGGTGATATCTATTCGCGTCTTAGTGTTAATCTAAAAGCTGATGACGAACGTGGTGAAAGTTTTTATAAGGATATGCTCACTGGTGTTGTGGAAGATTTGAAAAAAGCAGGATTAGCAAAGGAATCGGATGGTGCAATATGCGTTTTTCCCGACGGCTTTGAAAATAAAGAAGGCGAGCCGCTGCCGTTAATAATTCAAAAATCAGATGGCGCTTTTCTTTATGCAACAACAGATCTGGCTGCAATTCGCTACAGAGTAAATGAGTTAGAAGCAGACAAAATAATCTACGTGACGGATGCCCGCCAGAAACTGCACTTCGAGATGGTCTTCGCAGTGGCACGCAAAGCCGGCTGGGTTAAAGATACCGAATTAGCACACGTTACATTCGGCTCGGTACTCGGCGAAAATGGAAAGCCATTCAAAACACGCAGCGGTGAAAATGTAAAATTAAAAGACCTGCTCGATGAAGCGATAAAACGGGCAGAAACAATCACCGAAGAAAAAAATCCCGACCTGCCAAAAGAGCAAAAAACCAAAATCGCAAATGCGGTAGGAATAGGTGCTCTAAAATACGCAGATTACTCAAACAACCGAACGAGCGATTATATTTTCAGCTTCGATAAAATGCTGGCAATGAACGGCAATACCGCTCCATATATGCAATACGCCTACGCACGAATAAAGTCAATTGAGGCAAAATCACAGACAGATATAAAAGCTGAACTGGCCAATTTGAAAAGGCCAAACTTATCCGAACCGGCGGAACTGGATTTGGCAAAGTACCTTATTCGCTACGGCGAAGTAATACAAACAGCAGCAGCCGATTACAAGCCAAACTACCTTACAAGTTATCTTTATGAGCTTGCTCAGAAATTCAGTGCATTTTATACAAACTGTCCAGTGTTAAAGGCTGAGCCGGATAAAAAACTTACGAGATTACTGCTCTGCGAACTGACGGCAAAAACCATCGAGCACGGCTTAGATGAACTCCTCGGAATCGAAGTCGTCAAACAGATGTAATTTTAAGAGTTCCCTTAAATCCTAACCAGTCCCTGCCCCGCGCAAAACCAAATTGATTTGGTAAATTTTTTGTTTCATTGCAGATATAGGATTTACGCAGTTTTTTTGCCAAAACATCCCCTTTTTTATCTATCTTAATGGTAATTAGGCAAAAACTTTAAAATGGGAATACGAAATGCGCATAAAAAGGGCGAGGTGGTGGGGCCGGCTGGGGGGGAAACCGGTACGCCACACTGCCTCGCCGAGGTCTGTAAGCCGTTTAAAACAGCGTTATTTCACTTCTAAAGCACAACCAGAACACGAGCTTCGGAATATAACTGGTACCCAAAGAACTGTCAAATAAAAAAATGGACAAAATAGAAACTTTTTCGGGGACTTACCCTCCTGCCCCATATTACCCTACCAGAATCAATATACAAGCTATTGAAGCAATATGCAAGTAAAAAATTACTCTTTTTCGACTAAAAATTACCGAAAACATACAAAAGCCCTAAAGCGAAGGATTAAAGCAATTTAGCATTTGATTTACACAAAACCAAAATCGGAACCGTTTTTTGTTTTTTTTTACACAAAAAAATCTGCTGCTATTTACAGCCCGCTTGCCCTGCCGAGCGAAAACAAGCTCAAAAAAATTGAATTCTCGTTAGCAAAACAGTATTTGTTCGCAGTAATTTTTCAAAACTTACAAAATCCAGGCAACATTAACATAACTAAAATTTTTCATATATCTTTTTTGCACTGGCAAAGTTCACTGAAAATTGATATTTTACTTTTCAATAAGATACTTTTTTGTACTCGCGAATACTTTCTGTTTTGTTATGAAAAAAATTGCTGAAAGAATAAAACAGGTAAAGGAAACCATTGCTCTGGCTTGTACCAAGGCCGGCAGAGACCCTGCTAAAGTAAAACTGGTTATCGTAACCAAGTCAGCCGCTATCGAAGATATAGAAAAAGTCATTCGGCTCGGCTACACTGAGCTTGGCGAAAGCAGAGTTCAGCAGCTTAAAAAAGTTTCAGCTCAAATAGCTGACTTTATAGACAGCGACAAAAACAAGTCGAAACTGCCGGAAAAAATCAACTGGAATATGATAGGCCATCTGCAGCGAAATAAAGTTCGCCAGATTCTGCCGACAATTTCATTGATACATTCAGTTGACACGCTTCGTCTCGCTGAAGAGATAAACACCGCTGCTGCAAAATTGAATCTGAAGCCGAAAATACTTCTCCAGGTCAACACATCCAATGAGCCGCAAAAGTACGGCGTTCCTGTGGGAGCCGCAATACATCTCGCGGAACAAATTGAAACGCTTCCTAACCTAACATTAAAAGGATTAATGGCGATGGCTCCGCTGACTCGGAACAAGGATGCCGTTCGAGCATGTTTTATTCGGGCAAAGGAATTATTTGTCGAGATGCAGGGCGAACGGATAACAGGCACACAATTCCAGGAACTTAGTATGGGGATGAGTTCGGATTATGAAATTGCCGTTGAAGAGGGCTCGACAATCGTCCGCATTGGCTCAGCTATTTTTGCAAGCTAAATTCGCCCTACTTACTTAAAATCACCTGCTTGACGGATAGAGTCGAGCTTATTCCAGTATTTTTCGAGGGCTTTTGCACCTTTTGACGTAATTTTATAACTGGTGCTCGGCAATTTTCCTTTGAAAGTCTTACTAACTTTTACGTAGCTGGCTGATTCGAGTTTTTCAATATGGCGTGAAAGATTGCCTCTTGTCAATCCAAGCGTTGAGAGCAGGAAATTAAAATCAGCCGATTCAATGCCGGACAAAATCATCATAATCCTCAATCGAGCCGGCTCATGGATAATCCGGTCAAGCCCCATCGGCAAATTCCTTTTTGTCAAGTCGAGAAGCCATCTTCAATTTTTTTAACGCATAGCGACTGTAGATATGACCAGCCAATCCACATAAAATTCCATAACCTGCTATGGGTATTAGCATATTGAGGAACATCCAGGGTTCGCCAAACTGAATGGGGACACCTGCAACAACTAAAATAGCATGGATGCCGTAAAGGATTGGCCAAAGCAGTGCCAAAGAACTAATATTAGGCCTTTGCATGCAATACAAAAAAACAAGAAACGGAACACCATAAACCGCTGATATCGGCTGCATATATTTAATCGATAAATAGCCAAGAGATCCTAATTTTACTGATAGAAAAACACAACTGGCAAATACCATTGCAACCGCATAACCTAACCATCGCTTTTTCTGCATTGATTCCGGTACTGATACAAAGACATCGCCTTCTCTGCTATATAGCCGCCTACTTATACGCTCGATAAATTTTCCGCCCCATTTGGGAACAGAGCAAAAGATTAGTGCTGGAATTACAATCATCTGCGACAGGATACAAATCCACAACAATAACATATTCCCAGATCGGTAAGCCTTACCTCCAAAATATGAAGGTATTGCGATACCAGCAAATATAAACAAGAATATCACCAGACCAATCAGAACAGGAGCAGTTCGGTTCTGTGCATACTTGCGTATCCATTTCGGAATTTCCTTGAGCTTTTCCTCATCTATAGATTTTTGGTTTTGCTGATTACTCATAATATCAACCCTTTATAAAGTTTTTCCACAACTGCAATTTTTCTGCTCTGCTGCTTAAATCATCAGGGCAAACTACCAAGCTATAGCTCATATCCAACTTTTTATATTATACCGCAAACTTGTTTGCAATGCAAACTAAAAAAACAAAGAAAAATGGGAATTTTGGAGGGTATTCATCATTCCCGATTATTACATAAAAACGGAAAAAGTAGCAAAGTGCCTACCTTAACAGGACGAAATTAAACTATTAGCCAAAAATCGAAGCAAATTTCGGTTAGAAGTCCTATAAAATGACTGGAAAATAGGGAAAATGGTAAAAATGACCCAAAAAACCAGAATCAAATCAGCAAAAAATATACCGGATGCTCAGTCAATTGCAAATAATCTGACCGAACAACTGCGGATGGCCGGACTTGTTCAGCGTGATTTTCTGCCGGCCAAACTGCCAAACAATGCTCATCTGCAATGGGCTGTCACTTTTCTGCCGGCTGAATGGGTTTCAGGCGATATTTATGACGCCGCCCGTCTCGATGAAAATCATATCGGCTTTTACATAGCTGATGTTGTCGGGCACGGCACGCCGGCTGCCCTTTTGACAATTTTTCTCAAACAAGCCCTCGTTATGCGAGAAACGATTGGCAATGAATACAAAATATTTTCGCCATCAGAAGTAATGGCTAATCTCAATCGAAAAATGACCGAGCAAAAACTTTCCGGCTGTCAATTTGCGACCTGCTGCTATTGCCTGCTCAACACAAAGACATTGCGACTAACTTTTGCCAGAGCCGGCCATCCATATCCGATACTAATCAGAGAAAATTGCAAGCCGCAGCAGCTGCAATCTCGCGGGGCACTGCTTGGAATCTTTGAAGATGCCGAATTTAAGCAGGAAACAATTCAGCTACAGAAAAGTGACAAACTGCTATTATATTCCGACGGCGTAGAAAGCTTCATCGGTTGCCTTGACGACAAAAGCTGTTTCAATTTCAGTGAAAATTTCTGCGATGCAAGAAAATTAAAAATTGCTGAAATGCTTGAAAAGCTGGAATCAACAGTAAAAAATACAAAGATAAATCCAGCTGAATTTGACGACATCACTATGCTCGGCCTGGAAATAACAAGCTAAAGAAATCCTAAATTCTAAATACCTTCAAAGCAGGCTTTTGAGTGTTTCCTCAATATCTCCAGCATCGCCGAGCAGGCATTACGTATTTCCCATTGTGCTTTTGGCGATGTGCGAAGTTTGAAAATATGCCGCCATTCACGAAAATCAGCTGAAACAACAATTTCGCTCGTGCAGGCGTTCGGCAAAACAAAACGTGCATCTTCCTTTTTCAGTCCACGGCTTCGCCATTTATCATACATATCCTGAATGATTTTCATATCGTTGCAGAAATCATCGGCAAATTCATCGGGCATAGTTTCGGGAACAACATAACAAAATTGATTTTCATTTACGTACCGCTGGGACTGCTGCGAAACAGCCATCAGGCGATGCCTCACCAGCTGATGCGTCATTGCCCGTGAACAATTTTTTATGCGAAAAGTTGCGTAGGCGTGTTCGAGCGGTGTTTCGTGTCCCATTTTAAGAAGCCGCCCAATAAATTCTTCCCGCGAATTTGCGCCGATTTTATCGAAGCTGAGATAGCAGGTTCGCCCGGCCTGCTCGATAACATTTTCGGCATTTGGCGTAATTGCGATAAGTTCAACCTTGAGTTTTTTTGAGCTTGACTTTTTTTCCATACGAAAACCTTTTTCGTTTTTTATTTTTTAAATTTCATCTATGCCGATTTTGCCGAGAGCAGCAAGGGCTATTTTCACATTTCCAAGCGGAGCGCTGACCGCAAATCCGGCAACAACATCGGATATTTTATCGAGCATTTCTTTTGCGATTTGGATTCCCATCATTTTAGCTTCTTTGCCGGTTTTGGTTTTGCTCATTCGCTCCAATACAGATTCCGGAACAACTACGCCGGGCACTTCATTAGCCATAAATTCTGCGTTCCTGAAACTTATAAGCGGCCAAATTCCGGCAATCACGGGAATTTTGAACGCTTCAATTGATTCGATAAATTCAAACAGCGTATCAGCATCAAAGACCGGCTGCGTTATGGCGAACTCAGCTCCGGCTGCCACTTTCTGGCGAAATCTTTTTATCTCTCTCGGCAAATCAGCTGCAACGGGATTAGCTCCAACGCCTATGCAAATAGCCGCTGTTGGCGAAAAATTATTACCGCCAATATCCATTCCGCAATTGAGATTTTTAACGACTTCGGTCATCGCAACAGAATCCAAATCGAACACGCCGGTAGCATCGGGATAATCGCCGAGCTTTGGCGGGTCGCCGGTTATAATCAGCACATTATTTAATCCAGCCGCCGCCGCTCCGAGCATATCCGACTGCATACCAATCAAATTTCTATCACGACAGCAGCAATGCAAAATCGGCTCAACATTTGTATGTTCAGCAATTTTTATAGCGGTTATCATCGGCGAAAGTCGCAAGCTCGCTCGCGGCCCATCGGGGATATTAATCGCATCAATTCCATATTTATCACACAGTTTTGCTTTTTCCAAAACCTTACTTAAATCCACCCCGCAAGGCGGCGTAATTTCTATCGTTGTAACTTTTTCTCCTTTAGCGAGCTTGGCACCAAACCGCGATTTTTTTGCCAGTGGAACCATCTGCTCGCAAGCCACTTCACTAACAGTTTTTTTGATAGCTGTTGTTTTCGGCATCGCCGCCTTATCGAGCGAGCGAACTGTTCTTACGATTTCCTTTATATGTTCGGGCGTAGTTCCGCAGCAGCCGCCGATTATCTTTACGCCTTTTTCAAAAAATCGTTTCGCATATTCCGCCATATATTCCGGCGTACACATATAGAGCATTCTATCTTCAAGCCATCTTGGCGGACCGATATTCGGCTGAACAGCAATCGGTTTATTTGTAACATCGCCAATAAGCTCAATAGTTTTGAGCATCTGAGCCGGCCCAAGCGAGCAATTCAATCCGGCAGCTACGACATTTTTTTCAGCGGAGATTTGTTTTATTGCATCCTCGATTTTTTCTCCGCTTGCGGTTTTATTATTTTCGCCGCTCGTCATTTGCGCAACGATTGGCAAATCGCTAATTTCGCCGATGGCTTTGATTGCCGACATAATTTCTTTGGTATTTGAAAACGTTTCGAGAATTATAAAATCAACGCCGGCTTCGATAAGTATTTTGGCCTGATTTAAAAACGCTTCTTTAGTTTGAGATTGAGTCAGATTTTCTTCGCCGAGTGGGCCCATTGCTCCGGCCACCATAGTATCTTCAGCTGCCGACTCGCGTGCGATTTCGACACCTGCTATATTTATTTTTTCAAACTGTTCAGCAAGCCCATATTTCGCCAGCTTATATTCGTTTGCTCCAAAAGTATTGGTTTCTATAAAATCCACGCCGGCCCGCACATAACTATCGTGAACCCTTTTGACGAGTTTCGGATTGCTAATGTTTAGCTGCTCGAAACAGCTGTTTATAAAAACGCCGTATTGATAGAACATTGTGCCCGTTGCGCCGTCGCCGAGCACAACCTGGCGAGCCATCAATTCTACCAATTTGTTTTTTTTCGCCATAATAGCCCCTTTTCATCTTCTATTTATTGTAAGAGAATATCATAAAATAAGGATAAGTTAAGCGATTATTAGGACAATTTACGCAATTTTTTATAGCCAACCGTTTTGGGATTTGGCTGGCAGAGGCCAGAAAATGTTTGCAAAGCTGCCCAATTGCGACTACTATTTGACAGCTGATTTTGAAATTCAAAACTGGAAGGTCAAAAATGTCTGACAAAAAAGATAAAGATTTACAAAAGATAGAAGAGCTGCTTGAAGTAATGAACGCCAACGACCTCGTTGAGATTCAGATAAGTCACGGCGACGACAAAATCGTATTGAAGCGACAGCAATCGCAGCAGGCGGTTATGACCGCAGTTGGGCCGGCTTTCGCCCCAGCGGCGGCGGCTCCGGCAACTGATACCGCAGCTCCGACAATAGATGATGGCCTCGTAGAAATAACATCACCAATCGTTGGCACTTTTTACGCTCAGCCGAGTCCCGATTCAGCTCCTTTCGTTGAAGTTGGCGCGTCGGTCGGCACAGGAACCGTCATTTGCATAATCGAGGCAATGAAGGTAATGAACGAAATTAAAGCTGAGACCAACGGAAAAATTGCAGAAATCCTCGTAAAGAATGGCGAAGCCGTCGAATTCGGCCAGGCCCTGTTCAAAGTCAAACCAAACTAATGCGTAACTCGTAACCCGGATACCGTGGAACGAGCGACGAGAGACGAGAGACGAAAAAATGTTTTCAAGAATACTTATAGCAAACAGAGGTGAAATAGCACTGCGAATAATTCGTGCCTGCCGTGAGATGGGCGTTGAATCGGTTGCGGTCTATTCCGAAGCTGACAAAAATTCGCCGTATCTGGATTTGGCCGACGAAAAGGTCTGCATAGGCCCAGCCGTTTGTGCCAAAAGTTATCTGAACATTCCAGCTATTATGACTGCCGCTGAAATCACTGACGTTGAGGCGATTCATCCCGGCTACGGCTTGCTCGCCGAAAATGCACACTTTGCACAGATTTGCAAAGACAGCGGAATAAAATTCATCGGCCCGTCAGTCGAAGCGATGCAAATGCTCGGCGACAAAGTCGAGGCTCGCAAACTGGCCCGCCGAGCTAAAGCCCCTGTCGTTCCCGGCTCAGACGGCATAATTGATGACGAAAATGAAGCATTAAAAATGGCTGCCAAAATCGGCTATCCTGTTTTGATAAAAGCCACAGCTGGCGGCGGCGGACGCGGAATGAGAGTAGCTCATAACGAAATCAGTTTTCGCTCTGCTTTTAATACCGCCCGAGCTGAAGCCGAGGCATGCTTTGGCAACCCGCACGTTTATCTCGAAAAATATATTCTTGAGCCGCGCCACGTTGAAGTGCAGATAATGGCTGACGATTACGGCAATGCCATCCATTTTTACGAGCGAGATTGTACTGTCCAGCGGCGGCATCAGAAAATGATTGAGGAATCACCTTCGCCGTCTCTTGATGAGCATTTACGCGAGAAGCTTTGCAATGCAGCTTTGCGAATTATAAAGGAAGCCAATTATTCCAACGCAGCTACCGTTGAATTTATTTTGGATAAGGATATGAATTTTTATTTTATCGAGGTCAACACTCGTATCCAGGTTGAGCATCCAGTTACCGAGATGGTAACGGGCCACGATTTGATTAAATGGCAGCTGAAACTTGCAGCCGGTGAAAAGATTCATTTAAGCCAGCGGGACATCCATCATAACGGCGTAGCTATTGAATGCCGTATTAACGCTGAGAATCCTGACAACGATTTTTCTCCGTCTCCTGGCCCTATTACCAAATACATTGCCCCTGGCGGCTATGGCGTTCGCATTGACACACCTATCCATCAGGGCTGGGTTGTTTCACCGCATTATGATTCTATGATAGCCAAGATAATTGTTCATCAGCCGACGCGAGCCGAAGCGATTGCCACGATGAAGCGGGCGCTTAGTGAGTTTACGATTGAGCCGATTAAGACGACGATTCCAGCTTGTTTGAAGATTTTATCTCACAACTTATTTATTGAGAACGATTTCGACACCAGCTTCGTCGAAAAAAATCTTTAGTTCGTCGTTCGTATTTCGTGCCCCGTAACCCGTATTGAGTATTTGGTTAGCCCTGCCATCACTATGGCAGGGTCAATGTTTTATTTAACCACGGATTACACGGATTAGCACGGATTTTTTGTTTTTGTTTAATCGCAGATTACACTGATTACGCTGTTTTTTTTTGCCTGCCAGTCGTAGCTTTAGCGAAGACTGGTCATTGCGAGGCCTGTTTTTTAGGCCGCGGCAATCTCAATTTGTCATTCCTGCGAAAGCAGGAATCCATTTTGTTGTGACGGCGGCATTCATTTTTCTTGCCTAAGAACTACTTGTCTTGCTTTAATATTAAATGCTACAATGTTTCCATAAGGCCAAAAATAATACTCAGGAGATTAGCGGTGGAACAGAAACGTTATAATTACGCTGTCGAGAAACTCACCACTACATTAAAATGCTTGGCTACTCACCCAGGCGATGTAAGAAAACGGCTGAAAGCCGCCTCTCTTATTTTCTGTGTTCTACGAGAGGGAGACTTTCCACCAGAGCATAGAAATGAATGGCGATGGGTTAAAAATGAGTTAACGAAATTCGGACCACTCCTTAATGACAAAGGCGAAATTTGGCAAGGCAGTATAGAAAACACAATGTATCGTATTCGTAAAAAGACAGGGTCAAAAATTGCTAAAAAGATATACGAGCTTTATTGGGTGGTTAGTGAGAATCAGCAGTATTTTTAGGTACAAGAAAATAAAGGTGATAGTAAAATTGTTATTTTGAAAGGGGATATTATGAAACAATACGAGCGTTTTGTTGTATATGGTTTATTACTTGTTTTGCTCATTTTGGCTGGATGGTTCATAAATAGTAAAGCCAAAGTTGAGAGATATAAATGTCGGTCATCTCAGGCATGGGCATATATTCTTGACACAAAAACAGGCCATCTTTACACGGCAAACCCGCACGGCGACATCCGTGACTGTGGGGCAATTGAGATTTCTGAACCCGTTTTGGATTTACAGCCCGTGTCTTTACCTTCAGAACAGACAACTAAACTTTCTTTATCAGAAAAACTTGCTGCTAAAAGAAAAGAACGTTTACAAGAGATAATCTCTAAAGAAACTATAGCACATATAAAAAATATAACATCCAATAAAAACACTAAATCGAAGCAAAATTTATCTTTAACTGAAAAAGAAAAAGAAGCCTTGAAATTATTTCGAGAAAAGAAAGCTGTATTTGAAGCAAGAAAAAGAAAACAAAAGTTAAGAGAAATGCTTCCTTCTTTTCAATATACGCCTGAAGAAAAAGAAGCAATTAAAAAAGATAATCTCTAAAGAAACCAGAAAACAATTAAAAGAGATACTCTTTTCTCCTGAGCTTACATCTGAAGCTGAACTTACACCTCCAGTTTTAACACCTTCTAAGATACAATAAAGTGAAAGACCTGCACCAAAGTAAACTCCTGGTTAATTCGTGGTTAAATTTATGCCTTTTAAATCCGTGTAATCCGTGAAATCCGTGGTTAAATTCCTATCCCGAAAACTTTCCAAAACGATTGATTCAAAAAAAAGAGGCAGTGAAAAAACTCGCTTCTTTTTGACAAAAAATGGTTTTTTTCGCTCCTTTTTTGGCCAAAATTGACAAAAAACGACATTTTTTGACCATTTTTGACGCCTTTTTTCTTATCTATCTTACCCAGATTACGCAATTCAACTTACCCCCCTTTGGTTTTGGGCTAAAAATGAGGTTCGGCTGAAAAATCGAATAAAAAAAACCCAAAAAACACCATATTTTCGGATTTTGCATCCCCCAAAACGAATATTTTTTTGCTGTTTTTGATTGAAATACATCCCGAAGGGATTCCACAATTCTCAATTCTGCACCTGTCCTGAGCAAGGTCGAAGGATTCTCAATTCTTCATTCATTTATGTTACTTTTTCTGGATTTTCTTCCACTTATCTCGCAGAGTTGCTGTCCGATTAAAGACCATCCCATCTTCGCTGCTGTCGGAATCAACGCAGAAATAGCCGAGCCGTTCAAACTGAAACCGCTGGCCGCTTTTGGCATCCGCCAGTGACAGCTCAACTTTGCAACCAGCCAATTCCTTCAAAGATTCAGGATTCAGATTAGCTGTGAAATCCTGCCCTTCTTCGGTTTTGTCAGGATTTTCCCTTGTGAAAAGCGTTTCATACAATCGCACTTTTGCCTCAACGGCACTTTTTGCGCAAACCCAATGCAGCGTAGATTTCACTTTCCTGCCATCAGGAGCATCGCCGCCTTTCGTAGCCGGGTCGTAGCTGCAATGCAATTCGGCAATTTCGCCATTGGCATCTTTTACCACGCTATTGCAGGTAATAAAATATGCGTATCTCAATCTTACTTCTCTGCCGGGAGCTAAACGGAAAAATTTACGCGGAGCTTCTTCCATAAAATCATCCCGCTCAATGTAAATCTCTCTCGAAAAAGGCACTTTTCTCGTGCCAGCCGTTTGGTCTTGCGGATTATTAATTGCGTCAAGTTGCTCGATTTCATCTCGCGGATAATTATCTATAATAACTTTCAGCGGCTTCAAAACCGCCATTACTCTCGCTGACGTTTTATTCAAATCCTCTCTCAAGCAATGCTCCAAAAGAGCCATATCGATAGTACTGTTAAATTTCGCAACGCCAATGGTTTTGCAGAAATTCCTAATCGCTTCCGGTGAATAGCCGCGCCTCTTGAGGCCGCATATAGTCGGCATTCGCGGGTCGTCCCAGGCGTTTACAAAATCACCCTCAACTAATTTCAGCAATTTCCGCTTACTCATTATTGTGTAAGTTAAATTCAGCCGGGCAAATTCGATTTGCTGCGGATGATGAATTTTCAACTCATCGAGAAACCAATCGTAAAGCGGCCGATGGTTTTCAAATTCGAGCGTACAAATCGAATGCGTGATTTTTTCGATTGAATCTTCCAGGCCGTGTGCCCAATCGTAAGTTGGATAGATACACCATTTATCGCCGCTTCTGTGATGCGCAGCGTGCAAAATGCGATACATAACTGCATCTCGCATATTCAAATTCGGATGAGCCATATCGATTTTAGCTCTTAGCGTTTTTGAGCCATCGGCAAATTCGCCGTTCTTCATTTTTTCAAACAGAGCGAGATTTTCCTCTATGCTGCGGTCTCGATGAGGACTGTTTTTGCCGGCAGTCTTCAACGTGCCGCGGTACTGACGAATCTGTTCGCCGTTCAAATCACAAACATATGCTTTTCCTGCTTTTATGAGTTCGACTGCATACTCGTACATTTGAGCGAAATAATCCGAGGCATAATAAATCTGCTCGCCCCAATCAAAGCCGAGCCATTTAACATCTTCTACGATTGAGTTAATGTATTCGTCTTCTTCTTTTACGGGATTTGTATCGTCGAATCTAAGATTGCAGGTTCCGCCGAATTCTTCAGCAATTCCGAAATTAAGACAGATACTTTTTGCATGGCCAATGTGCAGATAGCCGTTTGGCTCCGGCGGAAATCGAGTTGCAATTCGATTTTGCCATTTATTCGATTTAATATCTTCAGCTACGATTGTGCGGACAAAATCCGCTTTCGTACTTTTATTGTTATCTTGTTTTTCGTTCATTTTTTCAATTCGCTGTTATTCTATGCTGTATTTTCTGATATGAATGCTTTTATTGATTTGAATAACGGCGGTATTTTATTTTGCACAACATCCCATAGAATGTTGTTGTCTATCCCGAAATATGCATGTGCAAGCATATCTCTCATTCCGGCAATTTTTCGCCATTGTATGTCGCAAAGTTTTTCCCGAATGTTATCCGGTATATGCTTTGCAGCTTCACCGATAACTTCGAGATTTCTGACAACAGCGTCATATGTCTTGTCATCATCGACAAGCTCTTGCTGTGTTAGCCCTTTTGTAAATTTCAGTATTTTTTCACAACTTTGTGCAATGTCCTGCAAATACATCGTTTCATCACGCAACATTGATAATCTCCCCTTTAATTGTTTTCCTGATTTGAGGACGAAGGGCATTGTCAGTTACCAGGTCAACCGTTGTTCCCAGTAAATCTTCGAGATAGAACTTCAAATCCATAAAGGCATCGAAAGTCGCTTTTTTTTCAAATTCGACCAAAATATCGACATCGCTTTTGTCAGCCATTTCGTCTCTTGCTGCTGAGCCGAAAAGGAAAAGCCGTCGAACCGAAAATGATTTTTGTATTTGCTCTTGCTGTCCCGCAAACTTTGTTAAAATTTCTTCTCTTCCCATAACAAATTCCCTGTTTAATCTCAATTTCCGGATATTATAACCATAATTCTCAGATTTTACAGAGCCAATTTGTTAATTTTAAGGGTAGAAATTACAAATTCAATCAGAAACACATCTGATTCTTGACAACAGCGGTTTTGTAGCTTAACGTTACTGTTTTACACATATTTTTATAATTGGCGAGATTTATAATGGCTGTAACACGTTTTGCACCATCACCAACCGGCTATCTGCATATTGGCGGAGCGAGAACAGCTCTATTCAACTGGCTTTTGGCTCGCAAAAGCGGCGGAAAATTCATATTGCGAATAGAAGATACTGATACTAAGCGTAATACGCCAACAGCCACCGAGCAGGTGAAAAAAGACCTTAGCTGGCTGGGAATCAACTGGGACGAAGGCCCTGGCATTGGCGGAGAAAATGAGCCGTACCTTCAATCGCAACGAAGAGGTATTTACGATAAATATATGGCGAAATTACTCGCTGAAAAAAAGGCCTATTACTGTTTTGAAACCGCTGAAGAATTAAATGCTCTTCGCAAACAAGCTGAAATCGCAAAGAGAAATTTTACTTACCCACGGCCTGAAATTTTCCCAAATGATAGTGATGTTAAAAAAGCCGAAGCCGCTGGAAAACCAGCTGTGATTCGTTTTGCAATGCCGTTTGAGGAAATTATTGTTAGCGATGTTATTCGCGGCGAAGTTCGATTTGCGGCGGGCGAAATGGGTGATTTTGTAATCCAAAAATCAGACAGCTTTCCGACATATCATTTTGCCTGCGTTGTTGATGATGAACTAATGGGCGTAACGCATATTATCCGCGGTCAGGAACATCTAAACAATACGCCCTGTCATCAGGCATTGCAGGATTCTCTTGGATTTTCCAGACCGATTTATGCACATATGTCAGTTACAATAAGCCAGACCGGCGGAAAACTCTCAAAACGTGAGCGGCCAAAAGCACTTCGCAATGCGATTAAAGCCAAAGCTGAAATTGACATTGAAAAACTCGCCAAAGCAGCTGGCATTACGACTGATGAAATTAACGAATTTATCGCTGGTAAAACTATTCCGGATATGCCGGCTATCGATGCGATGGCTGAATTTCTCGGCGTTGTTCTGCCGGAAATAAATGTTATAGATTTTTTCCGCAACGGCTATTTGCCGGAGACAATGGTAAATTTCATGGCACTGCTCGGCTGGAATCCCGGCGGAGATAAAGAAATTATGCCGCTGGAAGAATTGCTCGATTGTTTTGATATTTCTCGCTTTTCAAAATCGAATAGTTTATTCGACCGCGACAAATTGATTTCTTTCAACACCGAATATATTCGCACTATAAGCAAAGAGAAACTGCTTGCCCATTTCAAATCTTATTTATGCGAAATTGATTCGGTGGCAAATAAAGCTAATGATGTTCTACTTGCGAAAATCCTGGAAATCTGCGAAGGGGCAAGAACGCTGGCTGACATTGAACGTAAATGCAGATTTTTATTTTTGCAAAACGACAAAATCGAATACGACCCAAAAGCAGTTAAGAAAATTTTATTGAAAAATGACGGGCTTGCAATTTTGCAAATTATCGCCGGGAAAATTGAAGCAATGCAGGAAATTTCAGCTGAAAAGATTGAAAATATGCTTCGAAATATGGCTGAAGAAAAACAGCTTGGCCTTGGAAAGATTGCTCAGCCGCTTAGAGTAGCTATTTGCGGCAATACGATTAGTCCGCCGATTTTCGAATCGGTAAATATGCTCGGCAAAGAAAATACATTAGCAAGAATTGACATTACACTGAGAACGTTTGAAGGAAAAGCACATGGCTGAACCTGATAAAAAAACAAAACTCAAAGAAGATTTTAGAAACAAACTTCTAACACATATTGAATTGTTCAACTCGGCTGTTTCCACCGAAACCGGTGATTGGATAGTGAAGGGGTTTATAGATATTGCTAAGAATATCTACACGATTTCCATCGATACCAAAGTCGTTTCAAAAATAATGGAGTTACTTCTTTTTCCAAAAATTTGCCAATTCGCCGCAGAAAATTCATTCAAGATGATTCTTTGCAAAGAACAGAATTTTTATCCCGACATCACATTTATAGATAATGATGGCCACAAATTTGCGATCGACTTAAAAAGCTCTTATAGAAAAAATTCGCAACAAATCAACGGTATGACTCTGGGGGCATTCACGGGATATTTTAGAGACAGAAACAGCACGAAAAACATTACATTTCCCTACAACGAATATGTTGGACATTTTGTTTTAGGAGTAATTTATTCCAGATCTGATAAAATTTCAGACGAGCGTAAAATATTCAAACTGGATGATCTGAAAAACATTACATCTGTTATCAGAAACTTCGGTTTTTTTGTTCAGGAAAAATACAAAATTGCTATGGATCGGCCTGGAAGCGGAAATACCAAGAATATAGGTTCTGTTACTAAAATCGAGAAGCTAATACACGGTAAAGGTCCGTTTACCGAACTTGGAGAAGACATCTTTGACGATTACTGGATGTACTATCTCACGAAAGATATGGCAAAAACCGTTGACCTTAAAGCCCCTCCTTATAAAAACCTGAAAGAATATAAAAAATACAAGGAGTTGAAGAAGTAAATTATGCGTACAAAAACAACTCCTATCAATGAACATCAGACGGTTTTCATAGAAGATGATGCAGTATTTCCATCAACACGGTTTCAGGGAAGCAAGCTCAAAATAGTCGATTGGATTTGGGATGCAATTAAAGATATGGATTTCGACACTGTCATTGATGCCTTTGGCGGCACTGGCAGTGTTGGCTATATGCTGAAAACCAAAGGCAAAAAAGTTACATATAACGATATACTGAAATTCAACTGGTATATCGGCTCGGCTCTAATTGAAAACAATGATATTAAACTCTCTGAAGAAGATTTTGATTTCCTTTCTCAAAAACATCCCGAAGTTAAATATCCAACATTTGTTTATGACACATTTAAGAATATTTATTTTACTGACGAGGAAAACCAATGGATTGACAAAGTTGCAACAAACATATCTTTACTCGACAACATTTACAAAAAGGCCATTGCCTACTTTGCCCTTTTTCAGGCATGTATTATTAAAAGGCCTTATAACCTTTTTCATAGAAAAAATCTTTACATAAGACTTTCTGATGTTAAAAGAAATTTTGGTAACAAAACTACATGGGACACCCCTTTTGATATCCATTTTAGGCAATTTGTTGCTGAAGCCAATCATGCCGTTTTCTGTAATAAACGAAAAAACAAGGCATTAAATCAGGATGTTTTCGATATAGAGGGGAAATTCGACCTTATCTATATCGACACTCCCTATATCTCGCAAAAGGGAACCGGTGTTAATTACCTGGATTTTTACCATTTTCCAGAGGGATTGGTCAATTACTCTAAATGGCCTGATATGATTGATTATAAAACAAAGCACAAAAGATTAAAGGGGAATGGTTCTCTCTGGACGGACAAAAATGAGATTCTTTCAGGATTTGACCGACTATTTAAGAAGTTTAAAGATAGTATTATGGTCGTTTCCTACAGAGCTGATGGAATTCCTTCTGTCGATGAACTTATATACCTGATGAGGAAATACAAACCTAATGTAGAAGAATTAAAGCGAAAAAACTATAAATATGTTCTAAGTACAAATCACTCGGAAGAAGTACTATTAATAGGAAGGTAAACTAATGTCATTACTCGTAACCGGCTCAATAGGAATTGATACAGTAAAAACGCCTTTCGGGATAAGCGAAAATTGTCTCGGCGGTTCAGCAATATATTTTAGTATGGCCGCCAGCTTCTTTGCTCCCGTCAGATTTACCGGAGTTGTAGGAAACGATTGCCCATTCGACCTGGCAAAAACTTTCGCAGGCAGAGATGTTGACCTGGCCGGTCTTGAAGTCCGCAAAGAAAGCAAAACTTTTCGCTGGTCCGGCTCATACAAAGGAGCTATGAACGAAGCAACCACAGAAGCAGTGGAATTAAATGTGCTCGCCGAACAGCCGCCGAAAGTTCCAGCTGCGTACAAAGACAGCCAATTTGTATTTCTCGCAAATACAGCTCCAGCTCTTCAGCAGCAGGTTCTCGAGCAAATCGACGAACCGGTTTTCACAGCGGTCGATACGATGAACTACTGGATTGAAAATAATCTAAATGACCTGAAAGCCCTGCTGGCAAAAATCGACTGCCTTATAATAAATGAAGACGAAGCGAGAATGCTGGCAAACGAAGCTAATCTTATCTGCGCAGCTGATACGATTTTGGATATGGGCGTAGAAGTCATTGTAATTAAAAAAGGCGAATCCGGCTCAATCGTCAGTGCCGTCAGCGGTGAGCGATTTGCTTTGCCGGCCTGGCCGTCAGCCGAAGTTAAGGACCCCACAGGAGCCGGCGACTGTTTTGCCGGAGCTATGCTCGGCTACCTTGCAAGCGTCAACCAGGCAGATTTCGAATCATTGAAAACAGCTGTCGCTTACGGAACAGTAGCTGCTTCGTTTTCGATTGCGGATTTCTCACTAAAGGGCATCGGCTCGGCAAGCAGAGAAATGCTCGACGCCAGATTGCAGGAACTGAAAAAACTAACACAATTTTAATAGCCAAAAGTGAAGCAAAAAATACGAGATACCCTTCGACAAGCTCAGGACAGGCAAACAATGCGATGCTTCATAGCTATAGACGTTAGCAAGAAAATAAAAAGCGAAATAGCCAATTTGCAGCAGAAATTACAAGAGCAATTAAGAGTCAGTAATCCAGAACATGTCCTGAGCAAAGTCGAAGGAATTAAACCTTATACAATTAATTGGGTCGAATCCGGCTCGATACATCTTACATTAAATTTTCTCGGCGAAGTTCAGGATAAATTACTCGGCCAAATTTGCAACGCAGTTAAAGAAGTTGCCAATCGGCATAAAAATTTCTATATGGATGTTGAATCAGTCGGTTCTTTCGGCGGTAAAAGCGCAAAAGTTTTGTGGGTGGCAGCTGGTGAAAAAAGTCCCGAACTGCTCGAATTGCAAAACGACCTCGCAGAACAATTCGCTATGCTCGGCTGGCCAAAAGAGGCAAGGAAATTCGCCGGGCATTTGACGCTCTGCAGGATAAAAAATTCGGCAGCAGGAATTGAGTTGGCAAAAATAAGCGAAAACTATAAACAATCGAAACTTGGAACTTTTCTCGCCAATTCGGTCTCGATTTACCAAAGTCAATTGACATCCGGCGGTGCTGTCTATAATATGTTAGCAAGCTATAAACTAAGTTAAAAGCGGAAAACTTAAAACCCAAAATTAGGAGTGTGTGGAGATGGCAAAAACGAAAAAAGCAGCTAAGAAGACAAAACAAAAGGTAGAACCGCTAAAACCAACGGCATCCGCCAGACAAGATGCCCTCGACCGCGTAATATCCCAAATCGAAAAGCAATATGGACAAGGGGCTATTATGCAGATGGATGAGCATCATTACGCCAAAGTCGCCGGAATACCAACCGGCTCTCTCTCGCTCGATATTGCCCTCGGCGGAAAAGGCATCCCGCGAGGCAGAGTTACGGAAATGTTCGGGCCGGAATCTTCTGGTAAAACCACGCTTGCTCTTCACGTTATTGCAAACGCTCAAAAGGCAGGAGGAATAGCTGCTTTTATCGATGCAGAACACGCACTTGATACGACCTGGGCAAAACGGCTCGGCGTAGATGTGAGCAGTTTACTCGTCAGCCAGCCAGACACCGGTGAGCAGGCACTGGAAATCGCTGAAATGCTGATACGCTCAAATTCAGTTGACGTAATCGTTGTCGATTCTGTCGCAGCTCTAACTCCGGCAGCTGAACTTCAAGGCGAAATGGGCAGCAGTCATATGGGTTTGCAGGCACGGCTGATGAGTCAGGCGATGCGAAAATTGACAGCTGTAATAAATAAAAGCAAAACTTCTCTCATTTTTATAAATCAAATCAGAATGAAAATCGGCGTAATGTTCGGCAATCCTGAAACCACGCCCGGCGGTAGAGCATTGAAATTCTACAGCTCAATTCGGCTGGACATAAGACGAATAGCAACAATAAAAGACAACAACGCAGTAGCGGTCGGCAACCACGTCAGGGCAAGGGTTGTGAAAAATAAAATCGCTCCACCTTTCCGCGATGCTGAATTCGATATTATGTTCGACAGCGGAATAAGCTACGAAGGCGATTTAATCGATTTGGCCGTAACCAAAGACGTAATAACTAAAAGCGGTGCATGGCTGAACTACGGCGAAATCCGGCTGGGGCAGGGCAGGGAAAACGCAAAAAAATATCTCATAGAAAACAAGGAACTCTGCGAAGAAATAAAAACAAAAGTTCTGGCTGACAAAGAGGACGATAAAAAAGAAAGCAGCGAATCAGACGATAAAAAATGAAAAGTTCGCAAATAAGAAGCAGCTTTATAGATTTTTTCAAAGATAAGGGACATAAATTTGTTCCGAGTTCGCCATTGATTCCGCTCGGCGATAAAAGTTTGCTCTTCGCCAACGCCGGAATGAATCAGTTTAAGGATATTTTTCTCGGCCTGGCCGGCAGCGATTGCTCACGTGCGGTCAACAGCCAAAAATGTCTTCGCGTAAGCGGCAAACACAATGACCTTGAAGAAGTCGGCAAAGATACATATCACCACACATTTTTCGAAATGCTCGGCAACTGGTCGTTTGATGATTATTTCAAAGCCGAAGCAATCCAGTGGGCTTGGCAGCTTTTAACCGAAGTGTGGAAAATAAATCCTGATTGTCTTTGGGCAACATTTTTCGAGGGCGATAAGGCAAACGGCCTGCCAAGAGACGACCAAGCTGCCGAATTATGGGCAAAGCTAACCAAAATACCAGCTGAGCGAATTTTGCCTTTCGGAAGAAAAGATAATTTCTGGGAGATGGGTTCGGTCGGTCCGTGCGGGCCGTGCAGCGAAATCCACATCGACCTCGGTGCAGGCAGCTGCGACAAGCAAAACGACCCGAACCATAAATGCGAAGTAAACAGCGGATGCAGCCGATTCGTCGAATTATGGAATCTCGTATTCATCCAGTACAACCGCACTGAAGACAATCAGTTCGTCCCATTGAAAGCAAAATACATCGACACAGGTGCCGGCCTAGAAAGAATCGCAGCTGTTCTTCAAAACAAAAAAAGTAATTACGACACAGATTTATTCTCGCCGATAATTTCACGCTTATCTGAAATGAGCGGACATAAATACACATCCGAACTCAATAACAAAACCGACAATGCTTTTCGAGTAATAGCCGACCACATTCGCACATTGGTTTTTGCAATAACGGATGGTGCCGTTCCTTCCAATGAAGGCCGCGGCTACGTAATTCGTCGAATCCTCCGCCGAGCTGCCCGATTCGGCAGAGAGCTCGGATTAAAAGAGCCGTTTCTTTATAAACTCAGCTCAACTGTAGTAGATGTTATGGGCGAAGCGTTTGGCGAAATAAAAGAGAAGAGCAATTACGTATCTTCGGTCATTGAATCGGAAGAAGTCGGCTTTGGCAGGACGCTCGAAAAGGGAATTGCTCTTTTCGTTGCCGCAGCCGAGCGAGCCGAAAAACGGGCAACTGGCAACGGGGCACAGGGCACGATTAGCGGCCAAGATGCTTTTCAGCTTTATGACACATATGGCTTTCCGCTGGACTTGACCGAACTTATGGCAAAAGAGAAGCAGCTTAAAGTCGATACGAAAAAATTTGAAGAACTAATGGCTGAGCAAAAAAATCGAGCCCGCTCGGCGCAAAAAAATTCATCCATAGAAAATCTGCTCGGCTCAGTTTCTCTTGAAATTACCGATGATTTGCAAAAGTACGAAACCGATATTTGCCAAACAAGCGTTACAAATATAATCGATACTTCAAACAAGCCGGATTTGGTAGTTGATAAAATCAGCTTGGATTCAAAAGATGGCGAACTTGGCCTGGTTCTAAAAAAGACCTGTTTTTATGCCGAGTCCGGCGGACAGGTTGGCGATTGCGGAATAATAAAATCATCATCTGGCGAATTTGCCGTTGAAACAACTGAAAAATTCGGCGAATCCGTAATCCACTGGGGAAAAGTTGTTTGCGGCTCAATTGCCGCCGGCCAAAAAGTGACGGCTTCCGTAGATAAAAATCGCCGCGAGAGCCAAAAAAATCACACAGCAACTCACCTTTTGCAATGGGCATTGCAGGAAGTAATAGGTAAATCAATAGCTCAGCAGGGAAGTATGGTTTGCCCTGACTATTTACGATTTGATTTTACCTGCCCGAAGGCATTAACAGCCGAAGAGATAAAAAAAGTTGAAAATCTTGTGAGAGAAAAAATCGCAGAAGATTTACCGATTACCTCTTCGACTCTGGCGAAAAGCGAAGCTGAAAAACTCGGAGCGATGGCTTTGTTTGGCGAAAAATACGGCGACGAAGTTCGAGT
>JAGLSG010000040.1 GCA_023135865.1 Planctomycetota bacterium
AGATTTACTTTGTACAGTGATACTAAAGTTGGCCGGATGCAGCAGAAAATCGGAAACAATCACCCTGTAACAATAAATGAGGAAAATTTCTCGTTCGGCTCACATAGAACGGAAATTGATATGCCGTTTAATTCCGGCAATTGGAAAATTGTGCCATTTGCAGCTGGAACTTTCGGCTATGACGACCGAAGCGGTTTTAGAAGGACGCTCGTTAATGGGAATAACACAGGCAGCTTTGGCGAAGAAAAGGTCTGGATTGGCGAATTGGGTGTTCGTCTTGCAACGCAATTCTGGAATACGTATCCAGATGTAAAATCTCAGCTTTGGGATTTGAATGGTTTGCGACATATTATCAAGCCGCAAATGACAACTGTTATTTATGAAGAAAGTGATTCGGTTGTTGAGCAGCGGGATATGTTTAATCTCGGCATCTATCAGCGGCTGCAAACAAAAAGAGGGCCGGCTGAAAAACAAAAAACCGCCAGCGGTGAGCAGAGTCGAACCGTTGACTGGATGCGTCTTGATGCTGATTTGGTTTGCGTTAGTGACCCTGATGATAATGTCAGTGTTACAGGGCCGGATAGATTTATCTGGAATCGGCCAATGGTTCCGCTGCGAGTGCTTTCAACGCCGGAAATTTTTAATGGCGATATGGCTGGCGGCAAAGGCCTGCAAAGATTTGAGATGTTCGGGCCGAGAAGAAATTATTTCAGTGCAGATTATATGTGGCGATTGAGCGATACGTTCACGATTTTATCTGACGGCTATTTTGATATTAAAAGCGGAGCTGTGCAGCAGTTCAATATCGGGCTAACACATATGAGATGGCCGGACTTTGAATTTTATATTGGCAGCAGATACTTAAAACGCGTTCAGGTTATGAACGAAAAGGGTTCAAACGCTTTTGTATTTGCGATGACGTATGTTATCGACCCGAGATACAGGATAATGTTCTCGCAGCAATTTGATTTTGATTACGGCGAAAGCGTGCGAAGCGAAATAATGCTAACGAGACGCTATCATAGAGTTATTTGTGGTATTACACTCAGTACCGACCAATCGCTGGATAGCCAGGCCGTTACTTTCAATATATGGCCACAGGGGATGGCGCAAGGCGGTTCGGGTAGATAGCGAACATCGGATAAAAAAATAAGTAATAAGTATAGTAATTTAAATTTGTATTAAGTTTTTAATTCACAATTAGAAAGGAAGGATGGGATTTATGGCTTTAGTTGGAACCAGAAAAATGTTCGAAATGGCACAGAAGGGCGGCTATGCAATCGGAGCATTTAATGTGAACAATATGGAAATTACACAGGGTATTGTAAGTGCCATTGCTGAGGAAAAGGCACCGCTTATTCTGCAAATATCAAAGGGCGCACGTTCCTATGCGAGTATGAGCTATCTGAAAGCCATTATTGATGTAGTGGTTGCAGAAAACCCCGATATTCCTGTTGTTATGCATCTCGACCATGGCGATACGTTCGAAATATGCAAGCAGTGCGTGGATGATGGTTTTTCCTCTGTGATGATAGATGCTTCAAAGCATTCGTTCGAAGAGAATATAGCTATTACCAAAAAAGTGGTTGAATATGCCCATGCTCATGATGTTGTGGTTGAGGCAGAACTTGGTCAGCTCGGCGGAATCGAAGAGGACGTAATTGGCGTAAGTGCTGAAGACGTTGGCAAACATTTGACCGACCCCGAAGAAGCTATTGAATTTGTTGAAAAGTCCGGCTGCGATTCGCTGGCAGTTGCCTGCGGCACAAGTCATGGTGCTTACAAATTCAAGACCACGCCGACATTGGCTTTTGATGTAATCGAGAAAATCGGAGAGAAGTTGCCCGGTTATCCTCTTGTTATGCACGGCTCAAGCAGTGTCTTAAAGGAATTCAAAGACCTCATCAATAAATACGGCGGAGCTATGCCGGATGCGATGGGTGTGCCGGAAGATGCAATAGCCAAAGCATCAAAAATGGCAATCTGCAAGGTTAATATCGATACCGATTTGAGAATGGCTTTGACGGCTAAAATCAGACAGGTCTTTGCTGAAAAACCAGCTGAGTTTGACCCTCGAAAATATCTTGGACCAGGCAGAGAAGCTATCAAAGATATGGTCAAGCACAAACTGCAGTTGTTGGGTTGTGTTGGAAAAGCAGCGGAGTGTATGTAATAAATGAATTGTTTGCTGTTGCTAAAATTAAAGCAGCTACGTTGCCGGATTGAAAATATAAGGTTAGTCTTTTTTCTGATAGTGTTGGCAGCTGTTCTATTGGGCGGCTGTTTACCATCGAGTCAGGATAAACCGGATTCGGTAAAAATTGCTGCCCAGGAGCCGAATAAAATTAATGCATCTGAATTTCCGCCGGCCAAGCCGGCGGAAATGGATGCTGATTTGGCTTTGGCCAGATTTGAAAATATCTGCGAGCTGCTCGCTCAGGATGAATCGGGCAGATTTGTTGATTTAGTAGAGGACGCAGATAAAAAAACACGCAATAAACTCTCCAAAATTGTCAGCGAATACGAAACTGTAATTCAAAACCGCCAGTTCGCAAAAGAAGAAGCATATCAGGAGCAATTGGCTAAGCTCGAAAAATTGCAGTTGCCGCCTGAAGAAGTAAATGATGTTAACATCGTAGATAATGTAGATTTCAATGACGTAAATGAAGTTGATGTTAATGACGTTAACGATGTAAATGATGTTAACAGTATCTCGAAAGAAATTGCTGTTATTGTAAAAGCATTTGAATTTGCAAATCAGCAGCAGAAAAAGGAATTGCGAAACGTTCCTTTTGTGCAGCAAATAATTCAAACGGCTAAAGATAGAGCCGCTGAATTTGAATCCAAAGGCAAATGGCTCGATGCTTATGTGGCCTGTTACAGTTGGCTGGATATAATTGAGCCGAACAATAATGAATGCTCTGATTACGCTGACAATCTTCTCGAAAAAGCAGGCGTTATTGCGTCATTGCAGGATAGCCCTTGTGAGAGCAGCAAGGAGCGGTTTTGGGGTGTTAAAAAGAAAATGTTTGTTCGTGCGGTTGATGCACTCAACTACAACTACGTAAACATTTTGAATTATAGCGAGATGGCGAAAAAAGCCATTAACCGCTGCAAACTTTTCGCTGAAGTTGTCTCGATTGTAAATGAGCAGGAACCAAACAAAATACCCTACACGCTCAATACTGAAAAAATACCAGATTGGTATATGGGTTTGTCAGCCATAGAGGATAGCTTGGGACAATTACCTTTGAGTATCAGCAAGAGAAAATTTGTAAATATACTTGGTGAAGTTATAGCTTTGAATATGGAAACGGTTGATTTTCCGGAAACAGTTTTGATAGCACAATTTGCCGAAGCGGCTCTGTCGGCGCTCGACCCATATACAGTAATGGTTTGGCCAAGGCAGGTGGAAGACTTTAAAAAGATGATGACAAATGAGTTTTCTGGTATTGGCGTGGAAATCTCAAAGCGAAGTGGATTATTAACTGTAGCGAGTCTTATGCCGGATACGCCGGCGTATAATTCAGGGCTTGATGCAGGAGATACGATAGAAAAAGTTGACGGCGTATCGACAAGAGATATGACGCTTTCATGTGCGGTAAAAAGAATTACAGGGCCGGAAAATACGGAAGTAATTCTAACAGTTAGAAGCCAAAATCAGTCAATCTCAAGAGACATTGCAATAATAAGGGCGAAAATAATTGTCCCTACTATTCGCGGCTGGAAAAGAACGCAAGCCGGCAAATGGCAGTATTCAATCGATGATGCAGATGGAATTGGTTATATTCGCATAGTTAATTTTTCAGATAAAACAGCTTCTGATTTCCAAGCGGTACTTGACGAGTTAGAAGCCGGCGGCTTAAACGGATTGATTATGGATTTGCGATTTAATCCGGGCGGGCTTTTAAATAGTGCTACGGAAATAACAGATAAATTTATCGGAGACGGATTGATAGTCAGCACCAGGCCTCGACTTGGGGTTTGGACATATGCGTATGCACACAAAAAAGATACGCATCCTGATTATCCGCTCGTGATTTTGATAAACTCACGCTCAGCTTCTGCTTCGGAAATTGTAGCTGGAGCTCTTTCGGATAAATTGCACAATAGAGCGGTGCTGGTTGGCGAAAGAACGCACGGCAAAGGAAGCGTTCAGGGAATAACAGGTCATCCTGGGAAAAATACCCAGCTAAAATATACAATGGCTTATTATCATTTGCCGAGTGGCCAAAGAGTTGAAAGTCGCGATGCGATGGAAAAGCAGGGCAGAAACGATTGGGGCGTTGGGCCGGATATTGAAATGAAACTAAGAAGTGATGAGCTTGTCAAAATGATTGATGCTCAGAGAGATAATAGTGTGCTGGTCAAAGCCGATCATGATAATGGCAATGTGCCGCTTAGCAGGCGTACAGCTGAAAACACAATTGAATCCGACCCGCAATTGGCAGTTGGAATTATGGTACTGAAAACCAAAATAATAGAAAAAAAATTATTGGCGGAAAATTCAAAGAATAATTTGTAATTTTTTAATCGTAAAATGTAAAATCAAGATTAGCTATGGAAGATACAAATAAATTAGAGCAGCAGCGGCACGAAAAACTTGCCCGTATAAAAGAACTCGGCGTTGACCCTTATGGCCAGCGGCTCGATGGCGTTGAAAGTGCTAGTCAATTGCAAAGCAAAGCTGTTGACATACCTGAAGGCGGCAAAGCAGATGATGGGAAAATAGTTATTGCTGCAGGGCGAATCGTATTACTCAGAGATATTGGCAGACTGATTTTTATTACATTGCGAGATTGCAGTGGAACAGTACAAATAGGGATTTCAAAAAAAGTCATTGGCGAACAATGGCCGCTTGCAAAATTACTGGAGCTTGGCGATATAATTAGTGCCTCAGGCCAGCTCGGCAGAACGAAAACTGGCGAAGTTACCATCTGGGCTGAAAATATTACTATGCTCAGTAAATCTCTGCTTCAGCCGCCGGAAAAATTTCACGGCTTAGCTGATGTGGATATTCGCTACAGGCAAAGGTATGTTGACCTTTGGGCAAATCCTGAAGTGATGGAACTGTTCAAAAAACGAAGCGATATTATCGCTGATATTCGCCGGTTTCTAAGAGAGCGTACATTTTTTGAAGTTGAAACGCCTATGATGCAAACCGTAGCCGGCGGAGCTGCGGCAAAGCCGTTTATCACGCATCACAACAGCCTGAATATGGATTTGTTTTTGCGAATAGCGCCGGAACTTTTCCTGAAACGCCTGCTTGTCGGCGGAATGGATAGGGTATTTGAAATAAATCGCAATTTCAGAAATGAGGGCTTGAGCAGAAGACATAATCCTGAATTTACGATGCTGGAACTTTATCAGGCATATGCTGATTACAATATAATGATGGATTTGGCAGAAGAGATGATTTGTCAGCTCGTTGAAAAGTATTGCGAAGGCAGCAAGATTGAATTTAACAAAATGGAAGTTGATTTCAGCAAGCCGTGGCGACGGGAAAAATACGCAGACCTATTAAAAGAACACAGCGGATGTGATATTGACGACATAAAAGCTGTAAGGCAAAAGGCAAAGGAAATCGGCTTTGAACAAAAAGATATGGATGATGCGGTAGTGATTAACAAATTATTTGAAGCCACCGTTGAAGAAAATCTTATAAATCCGACATTTGTGATTGATTATCCGGCTAAACTTTGTCCGCTTACAAAATGCAAAAAAGATGAGCCAGAATATGCCGAAAGATTTGAATTGTTCATCGGGAAAATGGAACTTGCAAATGCCTATACGGAATTAAATGACCCTGCGGTTCAGGAGAAAAATTTCCAATTGCAGCTTGCCGGACAGGATGAAACGATGGCTACGATGGATGCCGATTTTGTAAATGCTCTGAAGTACGGTATGCCGCCGGCAGGTGGACTTGGAATCGGAATCGATAGATTGATAATGATATTAACCGGTGCTGCCAGCATTCGTGATGTAATACTATTTCCGCTTCTCAAGCAGAAATAAAGTGCGATATTATGCTAAAACTATTTTTATGGCTGAAGTATTTACGCAAGAAAAAAGTGGTGTTTTTAAGTGTCGCAGCTGTGGCTGTTTCCTGTGCATTGCTGATTATCGTTGCAAGTTTATTTAGCGGTTTCATAAAGGCCTTTGAGCAAAGTGCAGTTGAAACAATCGGTGATGTTGTTCTTGCTCCGCCGATTAAATTTGAGCAATACGATTTGCTCATAGAACGTTTGGAAAAAACAAGTGCTGTAAAATCAGCTGCTGCAATAATTTCGACACAGGGCTTGCTGCATCTTGGAAATGCCAATGTACGGGCAGTGAGCATCTGGGGAATTTCGCCGGACAAACAGGCAAAAGTAACATCTCTTAAAACAAATCTAATCAGACAAAAAGAAAGAGCCGGCGAGCCATTTTTTGAAATTGGAAATTCATCGGAAATAACTGCCGGCTTTGTTGGAATTGGAGTAGTGGCCGAGCCGGACGAAGAAACCGATGAATACGATTTCAAGGCAGCAGAAAAATTTATAGGTCAAAAAGTTGTGCTGACCACAGGGACTCAAATAGAAACAAAATCCGGCGAAGAAAAAAAGTTCAAAAGAAAAACAATTCAATTTGTGATTTCAGATATTGTCTTCACAGGAGTTTATGATATTGATAAAAGTTTTATCTATCTGCCCATAGAAAAATTGCAGAAAACTTTATATCCAAATGAAAATATGCCGGTTGCCGAGCAGATTCAAATTAAATTTGATGATGGAGTTGATACTGATTGCGGCCTCGCTCAGATTCGGGGAGTATGGGAAACGTTCGCTGCTGAAAAACTCAATTGGAATTCGAATTTCATCGAGCAGACAAATATAACAACAGCGAG
>JAGLSG010000041.1 GCA_023135865.1 Planctomycetota bacterium
GTATTAGTGTGGGAATAGGAATAATTTTTGGTTTATATCCAGCTTGCAGGGCAGCTAATATGGACCCCATTAAATCATTGCGGCATGAGTAGGCAAACTGATATTGTATTTGCTAATCGTTTTTGCCGTACAGCCATTTTTCGTCGGCTAATTCGTAATCAACGATTTCTTCCGATTTGAAAAACAGCTTTATTTCTCGCTCGGCCGATTCGGTACTATCCGAGCCATGAACAAGATTATAGCCGCGTGAAGAACTAAAATCACCTCTTATGGTTCCCGGCTCGGCATCATAGCCGAAGGTATTGCCCAGCATTTTGCGTGCTACACTTATAACGCCCTGGGCTTGCCATACAGTCAAAAGGACAGGAGTCGATGAAAGGTATTTGACGAGTCCTTCAAAAAAGGGTTTTCCTTTATGAACGCAGTAAAGCTCACTCGCTAATTTCTCGGATACCTGCATAAATTTTGCAGCTACGAGTTTTAGCCCTTTTTTTTCAAATCTTGCTATTATTTCCCCAGCCAAATGTCGCTGTACGCCGTCCGGCTTGACAATGATTAAAGTTTTTTCCGTCATTTTGCAGCTATATTCCCTTTGCAACGATGTAAATCTCAACGCGTCTATTTAGAGGATTGCCCTTTTTATTGGCTTTGTTGGGTGAAGCCGGCCGAAATTCTCCGAAGCCACGAATACTCGTTCGTTCCGAGCTGATACCATCTTTAGTCATCACATTGAGAACAGATATTGCCCTGTGAGCTGACAGATGCCAGTTGGTTGGATGAGCCGCACGAGTTTGAGCTTTGCGGATTGGAACATCGTCAGTGTGTCCTGCGATTATAACATCGAAATTTTTAGCCTGCTGGGAGTTCAAAATTTTGCAAAGAGATTTCACTGCTTTCTTGGCGTCGGCTGCTACGCTGTCGCTGCCTTTATTAAAGAGCAAATCACTTTTGAATTTTATCATACTTCGAGCTGAATCGTATGTAACCATTTCCTCATTCTTAGCGAAATCCTCGAGCATTGTGCTAAGTTCTACAGGAAGCTGTGCTCCGCCATTAATCAACTGCTGCTGCATTGAGGCAATCAGCCCTTTCTTTTTGGCCAAATCTTCTTCGAGAGCTGCTATTTTCTGAGTTAGTGTATCGGCTTCGATACTATTTCGACTGCCGATAGTTTCAAGCTCTCTTTTTGCCTGCTCAAGATTAAGCTTTGTAGCTTGCAGCTGGCTATCCAGCTCTGATATTCGCTGGCTTTGAGTGTCGTTTTTAATCCTGAGATCTTTATATTGCTGCTCACCAACACAGCCACTTACCAGTACCATTGCAGAGCAAACAAATAAGACCACCAAAAGTTTAAGAGTTTTCATAGCTCTATCCTTTCCCAAAATCCAGACAGATAAATTTCTTTTTAGCCCTGCTCGTAAATAGAACCGATTTTGATTGAGCCGTCAAGCACAAAACCTGTCAATTTATTGATAGACGCAGTTTCGGTTTAACTGTTTGAGTATGCAGGTTTTAAATGCTGCTTTTGAACCAGACATTCATACTTTCTATTTGGCCGGATATATTTGTGTTGTTAATCAGCGTCCCTGTGTATTCATAGCCCATTTTCGCAAAGGTGATGTTCATTCCAAAAGACAATGCCCTTGCGATTGTGAAAAATGTTTTGAAGTTTTTTCGTTCCATTTCCTTTTCCATTTTATCAAGTAGGGCAATCGCAAAATTTCTACCTCTGAAATCAGGATGCGTTGCAAAATCTGTCATTTCCACGTTGGCATTGTCTGTGTCCATTTCAGCTGAAGAGGCGGCGACAAGTTTGGTATTTGCGAAGATTCCGAAATAGTAAAAGTTTTCCTGCATAGTTTGTTTTATGTAATCAGGATTGTCTATTGGAAAAGGATAGCTGGCAAAGACTTTTGCATACAGTAAAGCTAAATCTTCGGCGTTTGAAGCATCTAACTTTTTAATGTTAAATTGTTCGGATAGTTCCGTCTTTTTTACGATAGGTTTGCTTTTAGCTGTTTTTAATATCGAGTCTATTTTATTTTTTATTTGCGCACTTTGTTTTTTTCTATCAGAATTGTAGTATTTGCACAGAAAAAGAGCGTTTTGTTTTGTGTTATAAAAACCGGGAATTTTTGCTTCTTCGGTAAAGCCATTATCTAAAAAAGGTTTTGCGTTGTTTTGCGGAATTTTTGCAAATATTTTTGAATATGAGTATTTTTTCTGCAGCGCATTTACATAATCAAATGTCTCAGCAATATTGTCTGTGTTTACTTTCATCAGGTAAATTCTATCATTATATTTCCCGTGTTGTACAATGCTGCCATTAAAATTTTCAATTTTGTCGCACACTGTGTTATTGATTTCTTCTGGAGTATCTTTCGTTGTCTTCAGGCACAAGGGCAATAGTTCTGTTCGCGTCGCTTAGCAGTTTTTCGATACCGATGGATGCTCTTTCAATACCTTCTTCAAGGTTAAGTTGCAGGTCACAATCGTCGCAGTTTCTGTCGCAGAAAATCGGCTCGTAAGAGTCCGGTTCTTTGTATGTTGTAATTACTCCCTCGTAATTTCTCAGTACGACCTTGTTGGTTGACCATGAAATCAGGTAGTTGGGCATAATCGGAATTTTCCCGCCTCCGCCTGGCGAATCGATAACATAGGTTGGGACAGCAAGACCTGATGTGTGGCCTATCATACTCTCGATAATTTCAATGCCTTTGCCAACCGGTGTTCTAAAATGCGACAGGCCTCTCGACAAATCGCATTGGTAAAGGTAATACGGACGAACACGATTTTGTACTAATTTATGACAAAGCTTTCTTATGATTTTAGGACAGTCATTAACTCCGGCCAGTAGAACACTTTGATTGCCCAGCGGTATTCCGGCATCAGCCAGTAATCTCAAGGCTTCTTTGGAAGAAGCTGTTATTTCTCTCGGATGATTAAAGTGAGTATTCAGCCATAGCGGGTGAAACTTCTTTAACATTGAAATAAGTTCTTTGGTTATTCTGTACGGAAGAACGGCTGGAACTCTACTTCCAATCCTTATGATTTCAACGTGAGGTATTGCACGGATTTCAGATAATATCCATTCGAGATAATCGTTGGAAAGCATTAACGGGTCGCCGCCTGATAAAAGCACATCCCTGATTTGTTTGGTTTGCCTTATGTAGTCAATACCTTTTTGCAGTACTTCTTTATCTGGTATGCTGTCAACCTCTCCGACTTTTCTTTTTCTTGTGCAGTGACGGCAATACATAGAGCAGACATTGCTTACGTGCAGCAGAACTCTGTCAGGGTAGCGATGCATTAAGTAAGGAACAGGCGAATCTTTATCTTCAGCAAGCGGGTCAGTCATTTCACATTTATGTACGACAAGCTCGCTTGGTGATGGAAATGACTGTATGAATATTGGGTCGTTTTCGTAATTGTCTTTGTCAATCAATGACAAATAATACGGGGTTATTGACATTGGAAATTCGGAAATGGTTTCTTCTATTTTTGTTCTTTTCTGCGTCTCAAAATGAATGCCGGATATTTTTTCAAAAGTGTCAATATCCCTGATTCTGTGCTTGATTTGCCATTTCCAGTCTTTCCAGTGTGATATCTCAAAAGTTTTTCCTATTTTTTTTGTTATATTTTTCTGGTATGGAGAAAAAACCTCCATTTTGCTCTCCTTTCGGGAATTTAATGGGGAAAATTGATTATTTTCATGTAGCCAACGCCAATATAAGGCAAATTTTGCAGATTGTCAAGCAAATCCAAAAAATGCTTTGCTTGTCGCTGTTATTGCCTGTGCAAAATCAGTTAAATCCATTTCTTTTAATTCAGCGAGGTATTTCGCTGTATGAATCATAAGAGCTGGTTCGTTGATTTTTTGTTTTCGCATCGGCTCCGGCGACATATAAGGACAATCGGTTTCGAGCATCATTTTATCGACAGGTACAATTTTAGCAGCTTGTTTTATCGCTTCGGCATTTTTGAAGGTAACTACGCCGGTGAAAGATATGTAAAAACCTTTGTCGAGAATAATTTTTGCCTCTTTTTCCGAGTAGCCGAAACAGTGAAAAACAATTTTTTTAAGATTTCTGCTGAACTGTTCCAGTACCTCCATTGTTTCATCAAAGCCGTCTCTGGAATGAACGATTACCGGCAGATTAAGTTCGGAAGCAATTTTAAGCTGGTTGGCAAAAAGTTGCTTCTGGCTTTGTCGCTCGGAAACATCATAGTGAAAATCCAATCCTGTTTCGCCAATAGCGACAACTTTTTGGTTTTGAGCTAATTTTTTTAATTCGGTTATATTTCCAGTGGTTACATCTTTGGCGTAGTGAGGATGAATTCCGACAGCTGCGTACATATTTTCAAATTTTTCTGCAAACTCGACAACTTTTGGATTTTGTTTTGCGTCGGTTCCCACCACTACCCAACTGGTAATGCCGGCTGCTTTGCTGCGAGCGATAACGCTTTCAGCATCGCCAGCCAATTGTTCAAAAGTTAAATGACAATGTGTATCAATCAAGTTCATTTTTAAGATGAAATAGTATTTTGATAATATCTTATTTGTTCACGTCCGGTTCGGCCAAGCACTATCATAACAAAATCAAAACGAAAATTGCGGCCTTCTATATTATGGAGTTTAATGAAATAATGAGCTGTTTTCCGCAACCTGTTTTTCTTGACTGCTGTAATTGCTGATTCAATGGGAGCAAAATTTTCATCAGCTCTGGTTTTAACCTCTACAAAAACAACACTCCCGTCAGTATCGGCCATAACCAAGTCGATTTCGCCGGTTTTGCAGAAGAAATTGCGGGCTAATTGAACAAGACCTTTTTTCTTCAGAAATTTTTCGGCCTGCTTTTCACCCCACCTGCCAAGGAGTTTATGGTTGGATAGCAATTTTTTTCTATTCAGCAATAAACCCATTATATTTTTTCGATAATCAATTATCGATTATCAATTACCTGGCACTGGTATGTTTGCTGTGGCGATGGGACAATTTTACAGCTTTTCCTATTCTATCGCGAAGGTAATAGAGTTTCGCTCTTCTCGCCTTACCGCTTCGAATCGGCTTAATATCCACAACGTTTGGCGAATGCAGCGGGAAAATTCGTTCTACGCCTTCGTTATTTGCGATTCTTCGCACTGTAAACATTTCGTTAATGCCGCGGCCTTTGCGGGCGATTACTGTGCCTGTAAATATCTGAATTCGCTCTTTCTCGCCTTCTTTAATCCTGCAATGGACTTCCACCGTATCGCCGATTTCGAAATGCGGCCTATCCTTTTCAAAACTTTTATTTCCGACAGAGTCCAGAATTTTCGTTTTCACTTTACTTACTCCTGTATTATTAATCGTTGTTTGAACCGGTCTTTTACCATTATTTTATATTTTAGTCAATCCAAAAGGTCAGGGCGATTTTTCTTTGTTCTTTCCAGCGATTTTTCTCGCCGCCATTTTGCTATTTCGCCGTGATTGCCGCTTAGCAGCACGTCCGGCACATTCATATTGCGAAAGCTTTCCGGCCGTGTGTATTGCGGATATTCCAGCAAGCCATCGCTAAAAGAATCATCTTTTGCCGAATCTTCATCGCCGAGCACACCCGGCTGCAGTCTCACCACTGCATCAACAATCACCATTGCAGCCAGTTCGCCGCCGCTTAGAACATAATCTCCTATTGATATTTGCTCTGCTCCAAGGTCGGTTCGTATTCGCTCGTCAAATCCTTCGTACCTTCCGGCTATTAGAACAAGGCGTTTTTCCTTACTAATTTCAGCTGCTTTACGCTGGCTAAATTTTTCGCCTTGCGGAGTCAGCAGTACCGCTCGTCCTTTTTCTTCGCTTAGATTTTCGACATATTCCAGACAATCGAAAACCGGCTGAGCCATCATAACCATTCCAGCTCCGCCGCCGTAGGGCTTGTCATCAACTTTTTTATAACTATTCGCTGCAAAATCTCTGATGTTTGTAATAACTATTTCAACCAAACCTTTATCTTTAGCTCGTTTTATTATTGAGCTATTCAGCGGTGATTCGAACATTTCCGGAAAAAGCGTAAGAATATCAATTCTCATTACTTTTACTTTCCGTCTTCTTCTTTTGCCTGGGGTTCTTTCGTTTCTTCTGCCTCTGTCTTTTCTGCTGTTTTCTCTTCCGGCTTTTCTTCCTTTACTTCAGCATCTTTTGCTGCCTCGGCCTCTGCTTTAGCTTTTTCTTGGGCAGCTGCCTTTGCTTTAGCATCCGCTTCGGCTTTTACTTTTGCCTCTTCATCTGCTTTGGTTTTTTCTTCTGCGGCTTTCGCTGCTTTTTCAATTGCTATTCTTTCAGCTTCATTAAAAGGCTTACCTTTTGCACGTGCTACGGCTTTTGCTTTTGCTAAACGCAGAGTTTTTTCTTCGGCATATTTATGTTTAAGACCATGGCGGAGCAAAATCTGTGAAACTGAATCAGAAGGTATTGCACCATTGTCGAGCCAGAATTTTGCCCGTTCAAGATTGATTTTAATTTGCTTTGTCGGGTCCTTTTCGATTGGGTCGTAATGACCAAGATTTTCAAGAATTCTGCCGTCTCTCGGCTCTCGCGACTCTATTGCGTTAATTCTGAAAAACGGCCTATGCCTTCTTCCCATTCTTGTCATTCTCAATTTTACTGCCATGATTTTTCCTTTCGTTTTGAGTATAATCAATTTTCGTAATTTGCCCTTTGCAAGTTACGAAACACGTTTGTAATGTAGAACATAACCATTTATAAAAATTGCAAAATTAGCAGGGTCGATTCCCGCATCTGCTGCGATTTTTTGAACCTGCTCATCGTTCAAACTATATACTTGTTTTTTTTCATCTTCAGTCATTATTGCCACTGCTTTTTGCAGCTGTTCAAGTTCGTCAAGCGTAGGTGCGACAAGCATAGCAAGTTCGCTGTCTCCCTGGTTATCAGCAAACTGATTTCGTACCATTTTACCGTATTCACTTCCGGCAAATTTTGACAGTTTTTTAAGGTACTCTTCGAGCGAGATTTTTTCTTTTAGCGTCGTTTTATTTTCCCTTTTCGTTTTATTATTTTTTTTCGTTTCGAGCGTTGCTTTATTTTTTTTCCAGCTGACATCGCTGCGCCAAGCGACTCCATATTGAATCCGCCGGAAAACAAATTTTTAATTGCGCCCATTTTTCCGCCGCCGAGTTTTTTCAGCATATCTCTGCTGCGTGTAAAGGTTTTAACAAGGCCGGAAACATCATTTGTCTGTACGCCGGCTCCGGCTGAAATCCTTCTTCTTCTCGACGAATCTATTATATCCGGCTGGCGTCTTTCGGCAAGTGTCATTGAGTGAACAATTGCTTCCATCTGGCCGAATTGTCCGTCGTCAAAATCCATATCCTCAAGCTGGCTGCCCATTCCCGGCATCATTTTGAGCATATCTTTCATTCCGCCCATTTTTTTGACGGCCTGCATTTGTTTCAGGAAATCATCGAAGTCGAAACTGCCTTTAGCCATTTTCTTTTGCAGCTTTTCAGCTTCTTCGGCATCGAAATGTTCCTGCGCTCTTTCAACCAGTGTTACGACATCGCCCATTCCGAGGATTCTGCTGGCCATTCTGTCGGGATGAAATTCTTCGAGTTTGTCGAGCTTTTCGCCAACACCGATAAATTTAATCGGCTTGCCGGTTACGGCCTTTACACTAAGGGCTGCTCCGCCGCGAGCATCACCATCGAGCTTGGTTAAAATAACGCCGTCAAGTTCAAGCAGCTCGTTAAATTCTTTGGCTGAGTTGACCGCATCCTGGCCGGTCATCGAATCGCATACGAGATATATTTGATGTGGATTGACGGTTTTTGCAACATTTGCCAATTCGCCCATCATATCTTCATCAATGTGCAGACGACCGGCTGTATCGAGAACAACAACATCAAAACCGTTTTTCTGTGCGTGCCTTACAGCATTTTTCGCAACTTTTACTGCGTTTTTATTATCTTCGCTGTAAACATCGATATTGAGCTGTTCACCGAGAATAATCAATTGTTCAACAGCTGCTGGCCTTTGCAGGTCGTCAGCTACAAGAAGCGGCTTTTTGCCTTTTGCCACGAGATATTTGCCGAGCTTTGCAGCTGTTGTGGTTTTTCCGCAGCCCTGAAGACCGGCGAGCATAATTATAGTTGGCCCGGGTGAAACGAAGTAAACATTATTATCAACCGGCCCCATCAGTTTGGTTAGTTCGTCATTGACGATTTTTATCAGCACCTGGCTGGGATGCAAACTCTTTATGACTTCAGCGCCAATGGCGGCAGCAGTTACATCTTTGCAGAATTTTTTGACTACATTATAACTAACATCCGCTTCAAGCAGGGCTTTGCGAACATCGCGCATAGCGTCTGAAATATTCGCTTCGGTAATCCTGCCTCTGCCGGCAAGCGACTTGAAAACAGAGTTAAATTTTCCAGTTAATGACTCAAACACTATTTTACCTGAACAATAGGGATATATTTTAACCCAATGGGCTGTATTGGCAAAACTTGGATTGTACGGCCAGCCGGCTTGTTTTGCAAGGATAAAATCCGATGCAGAAACGCTTTAGAATTGACTTTATTGGTGCTGTTTCTAAAAGGTTGTCGCCGTTTTTTGTCATTCCCGCGGAAGCGGGACAAATTGTTGTTATTTGCCCGATGTCGTTTCGGAATCCAGCTTTCTTAATCTGGATTCCGTGTCAGGCACGGAATGACATTAGTGAAACAGTACAGGTTTATGTTAAATATTCCAGTTTTTATGCCCTTTGATGAATTTGTTCTGCAAAAATATACCCGCTGCGGTTGACACCATCAGTGCAGCCGGCAGGAACCACTTATTATCAAATACGAGTGTCTGCACCTGCCCCTGGGTTTTCGGCCAGAGATATAAAAGCGCCAGCAGTCCCGTAACCATAAGTCCGCTTCCGCCCAAACTGGAAAAGAGCATAACAGCTATTTTGAAAATGATAAATGAAATCATTCCGCCGGCTATTACGCCCATCAATGCTCCCGCCCAAATGTATTTGTCCGTTAAGCCGCAGGCATACCAGATGCCAGAAGTTAGTATTCCACCTGCAACAGCACCCAAAATACTAACCGCCCATCGCATCAGTGGGATAGATATTGCAGCGAGCAGGCCGAGTCCGATTAGCCCTGCAAGAATTTGATGACCGCCGCCGATTAAATCACTCGCTGTTACTCCGAGAAATAATCCGAGAAGGGCAAAACTGATTATTACGAGAATCTTGAAAATTCGCCATCCGTAGAAAAGACACACCGAGCCAAAGGAGACGAACATCAGGGCTTCAAGAAGATTCAGCGATGTAACATGTCCCCATATAACATCTATCGGAGCAACGGTACTTTCCGCTGTTTGCGATGCGGTTTGAGTTGTTTGAGCGAGTATTGTAAAGAAATCCATTATCTTTCTCCTTAATTTTCTTTATTTTCGTTTGTTTCTTTTTGCTTTGCCGATTTCTTTTGAGATTTTCGGCAGAGCAGCATTTGTTCTACTGTTCCAAACGCAACCATTACCAGCGGTAAAATTGTCAAGAGTTGCTTATTGTAAATATATTCAAACGGCTTTGCGCCTTTACAGGTTAATAATAAAATCATACCTGTAAATATAAGTAGTGTTCCAGCCGTCGCCGAGCATAATGCCGAAAAGAGCCGAGCCAAAAAGAAACTGCTCGTTAATAATGCTGCAAGTATTACAAAAATAATCGCTCCAGTCAAAGCTGCAAGCCCTATGAATTGGATATTTTTTCCGATTATTAAAAAGGCACAACAGCCGCCGCAGACAGCACCAATAATGCCTGCGAAAATTTTTCCAAACCCAAATCCGCCAAGCCACGCGAGCAGGCCGGTTAATACGAATACCAATCCGAGAGCAATCAACTCCGTACTCTGTAGTTGATTTGCCAGTTGCTCAAATTTTGTAATGATTTCTAACATAGTTATTCCGGCTTATGTTCTCTCTTAATTATCGGCGAGTTGGAGCGGTTTTCGTTAGGCATACCCTTCAGGGTAGTAAATGTCCGCGAACAAAGCCATAACTGCTTATTTTTTAAGTTACTTACCCGCGTACAAACGGAAAAATTCAATTGTGAACAGTATAGTTTAGATTTGATAAGGGGGAATTTTTTATAAAAACGGCAGGTTCAATGCGGATGAGAGGAGTCGAACCTCCACGGGGTTGCCCCCACAGGCACCTGAAGCCTGCGCG
>JAGLSG010000042.1 GCA_023135865.1 Planctomycetota bacterium
TGTCGGTTCTAAGAAGAGAAGACCCAACCTTTGAATGCAAAGTTGACAGTGAAACCGGCCAAACAATTATTAGCGGAATGGGCGAGCTGCATCTCGAAATTCTTCAGCATAAACTAATCAGAGAAAGAGGCGTAAACGTAAGAGTTGGCAAGCCGAGAGTTGCGTATCGCGAAGCAATCAGTAAGGCAGTTGAAGTCGAGGGTAAATTTGTGCGTCAAACCGGCGGGCACGGTCAATTTGGACATGTGGTTCTCATGGTTGAGCCGTTCCTGACCGAAGACGGTCACTGGAAAAGCGAAGTCGAATTTGAAAACAAAGTAGTCGGCGGATCTGTGCCGAGAGAATATATTTCCTCCGTGGAATCGGGGGCAAAAGATGCACTCGGAAGCGGAATACTGGCCGGATTTCCGGTTGTAGGTATTAAAGTTACATTGATTGACGGTTCGTATCATCCGGTGGATTCCTCCGATTTGGCGTTTGAACAGGCAGCTTCGATTGCAATTGAAGCGGCACTTAAAAAAGCTAAATCCGTATTGCTTGAGCCGATTATGAAGCTCGAAGTTACTATTCCTGAGTCGTATTGCGGGCAGGTGCAGGGAAATCTGCTGTCAAGAAGGGGCTTAATTACCGATTGTCAGGTGCACGGCAATTTGAGAATAATTGAGGCGAAGGTTCCGCTTGCTGAAATGTTCGGCTATTCCAGCGAAATAAGAGCTGCGACAGCTGGTCGTGGAAGTTTCAGTATGGAGCCGCTGAGCTACGAAAAAGTGCCTGAACAGATTACGAAAGAAATTATTATCTAAAAAATAGCAAAAATGGCATTTTTTTGCAAATTTAAGCAGAAAATTCAGTACATTTTGTTGACAATGGTTGGTTGCTGTGTTAAATTTAGACCTTTTCAGCCGTAGCGAGCATTGTCCAAAGGGCTTTGCGTTTGACGAGTTGGGCTGTTGCAATTCTTATGCGGCGGTCAGTAGTTGTTTGCGTGGCTGTTTTTTGTGTGTTTTTGTTACGCAAAACAAAAAAAGGTGTTAGTAAGATAAGATGCCTTTGGTAATTGATTTCGCCTGTATCTATTGGAATCAAAAACGAAGAATATAAAAGTATCTGGAGCAGATGTTAAAAAGCCGGATAATATGAGGAAGTAATAATTATGGCAGGTCAAGCTGAAACAATCAGGATTAAAATGGAAGCGTATGACCACAGAGCTTTGGATGCGTCTGCGAAGGAAATAGTTGAGCATGCCCGCAGAACAAACGCAAGAGTCAGCGGCCCGGTGCCGTTGCCAACGAGAATCGAAAGATACACCGTCCTGCGTAGTCCTCATATTGATAAAAAATCACGCGAACAGTTTGAATTAAGAACCCATAAAAGATTAATAGATATTCACGAAGCCAATGCAAGAACAGTTGAAGTGCTTAATCGGCTCGCTGTTCCGGCTGGTGTGTTTGTAAAAATAAAGGCGTAACTTAAAATAAATTTGGCCAGGTTAGGTTGGTAAGTAAAACGGCTGGCCAGGTGATTAGTGAGAGATAAAATAATGGTAATGCTTCTTGGAAAAAAAGTCGGTATGACTCAGGTTTATAACGAAGCAGGCGATTTGCTGCCTGTTACAGTTGTTCAGGCAGGGCCATGTGTGGTTACTCAGGTTAAAACGATTGATGCTGATGGCTATAACGCTGTCCAGCTTGGTTTCGAAGATATCAAGCCGTCCCGAGTTAAAAAGCCGCAGGAAAACCACGCTAAAAAAGCCAAAACCACGCCGAAAAAGTTTGTCAAAGAAATGCGATTGTCAGAAAAAATTGAGTCAGAATACAAACTTGGTGATACTATAACGGTATCAGCTTTTGCTGAAAATAAATTCGTTGATGTAACCGGAACCAGCAAAGGTAAAGGTTATGCAGGTGTTATGAAGCGACATGGATTTGGTGGCTTTCCGGCTTCGCATGGATGCGAAAGAAAACATAGGGCGCCCGGCTCGATTTCGAGTTATGCAAGTGATGCAGGGCACGGCGGAAACCTGAAAAAAGGAAAGAAGATGTCGGGGCAAATGGGTAATTGCCGCATTACCGCTAAAAATCATAAATTAGTGTCTATAGATGAAGAGAATAATTTGCTGGTAATTAAGGGCTCTGTGCCCGGCTCGGCTGATGGATATGTCGTTGTGAGAACGGCTAAATCGCATTTATAAAATAAATATTTAACTATAACTATGTGTCCGGCTTGCGGGTATGGGCGGGTAGGTGGAAAAAATAATGATTGATATAAATGTTTACAATAAAAGTGGCGAAGAAGTCGGCAGCTTGAAAGTAGATGAAGCTGTGCTTGGCGGCAGAGTCAGGCACGTATTGCTGAAGCAGGCGATAGTTATGTATCACGCCAATAAGCGGCAGGGAACGGCTACGACAAAAAGCAGAGGTATGGTGTCCGGCTCAACGAGAAAACTGTTCAAGCAAAAAGGAACAGGAAATGCCAGAGTTGGTAATGCCAGGACAGGCAAAAGAGTTGGAGGCGGTGTTACATTTGCAAAAGTCGTGAGAGATTTTGGAAAAAGTATGCCGAAAAAACAAAGACGGCTCGCTACTAATTCTGCGATATTGGCAAAGCTGCTCAGTAGTAATGTTGTAGTAATTGATGAATTGAATTTCCAAAAGCCGTGCACAAAAGATTTTGCAGATATTTTGGGAAATTTGAAGATTGACAGAGGTTGCCTTGTAACGCTCGGCGAACAAAATACAGATGTTTACAAATCAGCGAGAAATATTCCAAGAGTTGCTGTGATGAAAGCAGATGATTTGAATGCAGGCGATATTTGCAATCATAGAAAAATGCTGTTTACAAAAGAAGCGTTCTTAAAAGTTGTAGCTGTGAATGGATAAGTATTGTGGATGATTATAACGTAATAATTCGACCGTTGGTTACTGAGCAGGGAATGCACTTTGCAAATGTTAAAAGTGCATATTCTTTCGAAGTAAATAAAAAAGCCAACAAGATACAGATAAGAAATGCTGTAGAAAAAATATACAGCGTTAAAGTATCAAAAGTGAGAACGGCTAACCGCAAAGGAAAATACCGCCGAAAAGGACGGAATTTTGGAACTACGCCGAGCTGGAAAAAGGCAGTCGTGTTCCTTGAGCCGGAATATCATATAGATTTGTTCTAAAAAGTAAGGGTCTAAAGCGAGACATAAAAAAGCCGTCGGGCAGTAAGTGGCGAAACACGCTTCACGAAATACGAGATACGAGATATGGGTATTAGAATTTACAAACCAACGAGTGCCGGACGCAGAAACAGCTCGGTTAATGATTATGCCGAGTTGACTACCTCTACGCCGGAAAAAACACTTTGTAAAAGAATAAAGAAAGCCGGCGGCAGAAATCATAGTGGAATTACGACCACGCGTTTCAGAGGCGGCGGAGCAAGAAAAATATATCGAATCATCGATTTCAAGCGTAATAAAGACGGCGTGCCCGCAAAAGTAGCAAGTGTGGAATACGACCCAAATAGAAATTGTTTTATATCGCTGCTGCATTATCTTGATGGTGAAAAAAGATACATTCTTTCGCCGTTCGGAATAAAAATGGGCGATTTGGTTGAGAGCGGTTCAAGTTGTGAGCCAAAACCCGGCAATGCAATGCCGCTGGCAGCTATTCCGGCAGGTATTGAAATTCATAATATAGAAATGACAGCCGGCCAGGGCGGCAAACTCGTCAGAGGTGCCGGAATCGCAGCAAAAATCGTAGCAAAAGAAGGTGATTGGGTTACGATAATTCTGCCAAGTGGCGAAATGCGTATGATTCACAAGCAATGCCGTGCTACTGTCGGACGCTTGAGTAATCCAGACCATCAAAATGTAAGAATCGGCAAAGCTGGCCGTAAAAGACATATGGGAAGAAAGCCACACGTCAGAGGTAAGGCAATGAACCCTGTTGCTCATCCGATGGGCGGCGGCGAAGGCCGATCAAATGGTGGACGACATCCGTGTTCGCCAACCGGAGTTTTGGCTAAAGGTGGAAAAACCCGAAATCCACGAAATACGAGCAATAAGAGAATTATCCGAAGACGTAAAAATAAAAGACAGGGGCAATTAGTTTTATAAAAATGCCAAATGTGTCTGGCGGCTGTAGGGCGAGATACAAAGTGCAAAATAAGAGATACGAATTATGGGAAGATCTTTAAAAAAGGGACCGTTTGTCGATGAAAAATTGTTTATGAAGGTTAGTAAACAAATCGATTCCGGTTCGCGCGAGCCAATCAAAACCTGGGCGAGAAGATGTACAATAATCCCTGAATTTGTCAGTTTTACCTTTATGGTGCATAATGGAAAAATGTTTCATAAAGTTTTTGTTACAGAAGATATGGTTGGCCATAAACTCGGCGAGTTTTCATTAACACGTACTTTCAAAGGCCATTCAAGTAAGAAAATAAAATAACTTAGATAAACAACGAGTAAATAAATATGCTGAGTGCGAGTAGATTAAAAGAGCTTTGTAAACAACAGTCAGGCGGAGTTGATTATTTGTCCGGCCAGATTGTGCGAGGTGGACTCGATAAAAAACAGGCAGCAGCAGCAATCAGGAACTGGCAGAATGGTTTGTTCAAACCGCAGCCGCAAAAAGAAGATATTCGTCGTCTTGCAGGCGCATTGTCGGTTGATGAAAAGGATTTATCCAGTTGGTGCTCTACCTGTCGCTATGCTCCGTTTTCAGCGAGTAAGGCAAGATTGGTAACCGGGCTGATAGTCGGTCGAAGTGTTCAGGACGCAATGAATATTTTAACGTTCACGAAAAAAAGAGCTGCCCCAACTATTGGTAAGGTTTTGAAGACAGCTATTGCTGATGCGGATGAGCAGCGGGCAGATGTAGATAATCTTTATGTAAGTTCGGCACGTGTTGATGATGCCGGTGTCAGGCTCGGAACAAAAAGATGGATAGCTAAAGACAGAGGAAGAGCACACTCCATTACAAAAAAGGCCTGCCATATACATGTTACTGTAGCGAAGCTTGAGCAGGGAAGATAAAAATAAAAACGCAAATATAATGCGGGATAAAAGTTATGGGTCAAAAAGTATCACCAATTGGTTTTAGAACGGGAATAACGCTGGGTTGGCAAAGTGTTTGGTTTGCTCCAAAGGTCAGCTATGGCGATTTCCTCGTTGAAGACTTTAAAATACGTGATTATGTGGATAAAAAATATAATCGCAGAATGCCAAAAGGCGCAGTGGCAAAAGTTGAGGTGGTTAGAACGCATAATGAAGTCAAAGTTACACTACACAGCGCACGGCCGGGAATAGTCATCGGGCCGAGAGGCGGAGAAGTTGAGAAATTGCGGGAAGAACTCGAAGCACTCACCGGCAGAAAAGTCGGTGTAAATGTTATAGAAATAAAAGAGCCAAATCTTAATGCAGCACTGATGGCTGAAGCAGTCGCAGAACAGCTTGGAAAACGTGCGTCATTCAGGCGGGCGATGAAACAGCTTTGTGAAGGCGCTATGACTGCTGGTGCACTCGGTGTTAAAATTACCTGCGGCGGACGTTTGGCCGGCTCAGAAATGGCAAGAAAAGAAACACAAAAACTTGGCAGTATTCCGCTGCATACGCTTGACGCAAATGTGGATTATGCCTGTGCAACAGCGAGAACGACATACGGAGCAATCGGAATTAAAGTTTGGATTTATAAAGGTAAATTCGGCGAAGAACCAAAGCAGACAGCTTCAAGAGGAAATCGGCCGCCGGCAAGGAAGAGGCCTCCTATGCGAAGTAAAGCTGCGCAAAAGCCAGCACCGATTAGACCGGAACCAAAGAAAGAAGATAAGCCGGCAGAAAAGCCGGAATAAATTGTATAGTAAACGATAAATACTAATTTTTTATACGGGTTTGAATTATGGCATTGATGCCAAAAAGAGTTAAGCACCGAAAAAGCCAGCGAGGCGTAATGAAGGGTAATGCCTCAAGAACGAATTTCGTGGCGTTTGGTGAATACGGTTTGCAGGTTCTCGAAACCAGCTGGATAAGCGGAAAACATATCGAAGCTGGAAGAGTTGCAGCAACGCATTTCCTGCATAGAACCGGAAAAGTTTATATCAGAATTTTTCCGCATAAACCAGTCAGCTCAAAGCCGCTGGAAACAAGAATGGGAAAAGGAAAAGGTGAACCTGATTTCTGGGTGGCAAGAGTCAGGCCGGGCCAGATTTGCTTTGAAATAGGCGGCGTTGGTGAAGATATGGCAAAACAGGCAATGGTTAGAGTCGCACATAAAATGCCAGTTAGGTGCCGGTTCGTAAAAAGAAGGCACTCTCTATAACAGGAAAATATAATATGAAAGCGCAAAATTACCGCGAAATGAGTAGAGATGAACAGCAGGCAAAGCTTGATGAACTTAGCAGGAAAAAGTTTGATATGCGCTCGCAGGCGGTTACTGAAAAATTGGAAAATGCCAAGGCAATAATAAATATCAGGCGGGATATTGCGAGAATAAAGACAGTAATGAACGAAACAAAATAAAAATCGAAATATAAAACTATGGACTCCAAAATTAAAACCAGAACCGGAACGGTAATAAGCAAAAGCGGCGATAAAAGTATCGTCATTGCAATCGATTATAAAATTAAGCATCCGAAATATGGTAAATATGTGAAGAGAAGAACAAAACTCTATGTGCATGACGAGCAGAATCAGGCCGGTGTTGGTGATATTGTTGATGTTACGCAGTGCAGCCCGATGAGCAAAACCAAAAGTTGGCGGCTTGTAACGGTGTCGCAAAAAGCAGTCAAAGAATGACATGTAAAAGTTGACAGTCAGAAAACTGCAGAAGAAAAAATGCAGTGTACTAATTAGAATATACTAAATACTAAATACGAGATACGAGATACGAGATATGATTCAACAGGAAACAATGATAGACATAGCCGATAATTCGGGAGTTAAATTGGCTTTGTGTATTAAAGTGCTTAAAAGAGGCGGTGCTCGCGGTAAAAAAACAAGACCGGCTGCATCGGTAGGAGATGTTATTTGTGTAGCTATAAAAAAATCTCTGCCGAGTTGCCCGCTTGACGATAAAAAAGTGCATAAATGTGTTATCGTTCGTACAAAGTATCCTCTCAAGCGTGCAGATGGAAGCTATGTGAGGTTTGATACAAATGCAGCTGTGATGATAGATGCAGATGGAAATCCGATAGGAACAAGAATTTTCGGTGCAGTGGCACGTGAACTTAGAGAGAAAAATTATATGAAAATTGTTTCGCTTGCAAGCGAAGTGGTATAAGGAAAGTGTAAAAATTAAAGTGTAGAATGTAAAATTAAGGAAGTCATCGCAGCAAAGCTGCGATTCCACAGTTTTTAATTTTTAATTTTAAGTTTGGTTTGAATATGGCTTTACATGTAAAAAAAGGTGATACAGTTGAAATTATAACTGGCGATGATAAGGGCTCTGTCGGTAAAATTCTGCGAGTTTTGCCGGACAAGAACAAAGTGGTTGTTCAAGGTCAGAATATCGTTAAAAAACACGTCAGGCCTTCACGGAAAAATCCTCAAGGTGGGCGTGTCAGCATTGAAATGCCGATTCATATCAGCAATGTGCTGCCGGTGGATCCGAAAAGTAAAAAAGCCAGTAGAGTCCATTACAAAATTGACAGCGACGGCAGTAAGAAACGTACTACTGTTGATGGAGCTGAAATCAGTGTTGTGAGAAAATTAAAAAAGTGAATCGTGTCCCGTGTCCCGTGCCCCGTTGTTCGAGTCACGAGTCACGAGTTACGAGCGACGAAGGATAAAATATGGCGCGTTTAAAAGATTTATATAAATCAAAAGTGGTTCCAGGGTTGGTTGACGAGTTCGGCTACAAAAACCCTATGGCTGTGCCGCGAATAAATAAAATCGTTGTTTCAATGGGAATTGGAAAAGCAGTGCAGGATAAAAAGTTCCTTGAATCAGCGAAAAAAGAGCTGACTATGATTATGGGCCAAAAGCCATTGGTCTGCAGGGCACAAAAAAGCGTGTCAAACTTTAAGGTGCGTAAGGGCGATTCGACCGGTTTGAAAGTTACCGTTCGCGGAACAAGAATGTATGAATTTATGGACCGGCTTATAAATCTTACAATTCCGAGAGTCAGAGACTTTAGAGGACTTAATCCAAAAGCATTTGACGGTCGTGGAAATTATTCTATAGGCCTGACCGAGCAGAGCGTTTTTCCGGAAATCAATCCGGCAAAAGTTGATTTTCAGCAGGGTATGAATGTAACTTTCGTAACCTCAGCGAAAACCAATGATGAAGCGAGAAAAATGCTGGCTCTGTTTGGGATGCCTTTCAAAGAAATTAAAAGTAAAGAAACGGGTGCATAAAAATTATATGTATCTATAAGTTTTGGAGTGTATGAATGTCAACTAAAGCACTGGAATATAAAGCAGAGCAGAAACAAAAATTTCGCGTAAGGCAGTATAGACGTTGCCAGCTTTGCGGAAGAGCAAGAGCTGTATATCGTAAATTTAAAATCTGCCGTATCTGTTTTAGAAAGTTGGCCAGCGAAGGCAAAATACCAGGAGTTAAAAAGGCCAGTTGGTAAAACCGGACTGGCGGCTTGTTTGCTGATTCCAAATGCAGGCGACCAGCAACGGGCAAAAAGGAATAAAAACTATGAGTTTGAGTGACCCAATAGCGGATATGTTAACGAGGATTCGAAATGCTGTGAGAATCAGCAGGCCGAGTGTTGAAGTCAAGGCGTCGAATGTCTGCGAAGGTATTGCAGCTGTTTTGAAACAAGAGGGCTACATTGCTGATTTCGACAGAATCGATGACAATAAGCAGGGCATAATCAAAATTGAACTAAAATATGCCCCTGATGGACGAGCGGTTATTACTGAAATAGCGAGAGTTAGTAAGCCCAGCAGAAGAATATATTCTCCAGTCGATGAATTGCCGCGTGTTCTGGCCGGCTATGGAGTCGCCATCGTTTCGACAAGTAAGGGCGTGATAAGTGATAAGGTCTGCCGTGAACTTAAAGTTGGCGGCGAAATACTTTGTATGGTGAGCTAATGAGTCGTATTGGTAAAAAAGCAATAGATATTCCAAGTGGTGTAAAAGTTGAGGTCAATGGTAAAACTGTTAAAGTTGCCGGGCCGAAGGGAAATCTACAGATTGAATGTGAACTGCCTGTTTCAGTTAAGGTGGATACTGCTGCAAAGCAAATAACGGTTGAAAATGAAAGTCCCGAACTTCGTAGCGGACGGCAGATGCATGGTACTAAACGTGCATTGCTTGCGAATATGGTAACAGGAGTTAGTAAGGGCTTTGAAAGAAAACTGGAAGTCTATGGAACCGGCTATAATGTCAAAGAACAAAACGGAAAATTTGTTTTGAATGTCGGCTTCTGCCATCCGGTTGAAATAGCAATACCAGAAGGAATAAAGGTTGCTATTGAAACGCCTGCAACGAGAGGTAATGATGTTCCGGCAAAATTTACCGTTTCAGGCATAGATAAAGCTCTGCTCGGACAGTTCGCTTCAGATGTTAGAATAGTAAGACCGCCGGAGCCGTACAAGGGCAAAGGAATACGTTATGCAGATGAATATGTAAGGCGAAAAGTTGGAAAAGCATTTGCTTCAGGATAATAATAAAATTTAAGGCGACCTCGGGCTATGTGTTGTTTGTGGCAAGGGGCAATAGGGCAAACAGCGGTGTAGCAGGGTGAGTTTTGGAAGTGTGCCTTAAAATATAAAAATAAAGAATTAGAACTTATAAATTGGGAATTTAGAATTGGCAACTGATAAAGTAAAAAGAGCGGCTTTGAGGCGAAAGCTTCA
>JAGLSG010000043.1 GCA_023135865.1 Planctomycetota bacterium
GAGCGGCTTTGAGGCGAAAGCTTCACGTAAGAAAAAAGATTTTTGGAACGCCGGAAAGGCCTCGTTTGTCGGTTTTTCGTTCCAATAAAAATATGTACGCTCAGATTATAGATGATGTTTCCGGTGTAACGCTGGCCAGTGCCAGTACGAGAACAAAAGATGTACAAAAAGAAATTGCTAATGGCGGTAATAAAAAAGCGGCACAAGCCACTGGTGAGGCGATTGCAAAGCAGGCAATTAGTGTTGGAATTAAATGTGTTTGTTTCGACAGGAACAGATACAAATTTCACGGCAGAGTAAAAGTGCTTGCAGATGCAGCGAGAAAAGCCGGATTAGCTTTTTAGTAATAGCAAAATGCAGTAACTCACTACAAAGTAGTGCAGGATTATTTGGAGAATTAAATTGGCAGAACAATCGGTCAAAAAAAGTCGTGGCGCAGCGATGCGAAACCAACAACGAGATGCCAGAGATGGCGGCTTGGAAGATACCGTTGTGAAGATATATCGTTGTTCCAAAGTTGTTAAAGGTGGTAGAAGATTCAGCTTTGCGGCATTGGTGGTGCTCGGTGATAGAAAAGGCAAAGTTGGTATCGGCTACGGTAAAGCAAATGAAGTACCTTTGGCAATCGAAAAAGGTATGAAAGATGCTAAAAAATCCTTAAACGATGTGTCTCTTGTTGGCAGTACTATACCGCATCAGGTCAATGGAAGGTATAGAGCAACCAAAATAACACTTGTGCCAGCCAGTGCCGGAACCGGCGTTATTGCCGGCTCCAGCGCAAGAGCTGTGCTTGAATTGTCTGGCGTGCAGGATGTGCTTACAAAAATTTACGGAAGTACGTCTGCTAAAAATGTTGTCAAAGCCACTTTGGATGGCTTATTAAAATTGCGAAGTAAGGAAATGACCGAGTCCCTGCGAGGCGTAAAAATTGATGTGAAAGAAGCATCTTCCAAGGCGTAAGGCGAGGGTTGGAAAAATATGTTGGATTATGAAATAACTTCTATAGTAGGCAAGAAAAAATCGAGACGGCGCGTGGCGAGAGGCCAGGGCAGTGGGTACGGTAAAACGGCTGGCCGAGGACAAAATGGAGCGGGCAGTAGAGCTGGTTCGGTTTCCGTTTCACTCCTTGAAGGTGGACAGATGCCGTTATTTAGACGACTGCCAAAACGCGGTTTCAGTAATTTTAATTTTGCACACAAATATGACATTGTTAATGTCTCTCAGCTTGAAGTCTTTGAAGACGGCTCAGTAGTCGGCGTAGAGCAATTGTCAAGTGCTGGATTGATTGACGGGCTAAAAAACAAGATTAAAATTCTCGGCGATGGTGAACTGACGAAAAAATTGCAGGTTATCGCTCATAAATTCAGTAAAACCGCTGAGCAGAAAATCGTCGATTGCGGAGGCACAACAAAAACAACTTAAAAAGTGTTGGTGGTGTGGTAATGCCATGCGTTGCATACTAAATACAAAACACGGACAAGAAAAAAAGAGATAAAAATGTTTGGAACGGTATTTAATATATTTAAAATTTCAGATTTACGTAACAAGATACTCTTTACTGTTGCGATGCTGATGATTTACAGGATTGGTTTTCATATTCCTAATCCGTGCATCGATCAGTCTGAAATGATGAAGGTTGTTTCAAGCAGGGATACGGAAAGCGCGGCTGGAAGAGCTGCTGAATATATGCAGATGTTTACCGGCGGAACTTTGAGCCAGAGCAGCTTGTTCGGCATGGGAATTATGCCCTATATTACAGCTTCAATTATTCTGATGCTGCTTGGTGAGGTTATTCCGTCTTTGAAAAAACTACGGCAGGAAGGGCAAACCGGCCAGAAAAAAATACAGGAATATACCCGTTATCTCACAGTATTGATTTGCGTTATTCAGGCGATGATGTATATGAAGCTGATGGGGGCGTTTATTTACGCCGGAATGCAAACTCAGGCGGTGATAATGGGTGTTGTCGCTATGACCGCCGGAACGCTTTTTCTGATGTGGCTGGGCGAACAGATAGATGAATACGGAATAGGCAACGGTATCAGTTTGATAATTATGGCAGGTATATTATCGAGAATGCCGTGGGCGGTTCGAATGCTGATTCAAAATGTGGATTTGAGAATTGGTGCTCCGGCTGGTTCGATAGGCCCGGCTAAAATACTGTTCTTGATAGCTGCATTTGTGTTTGTTGTTGCAGGTGCCATCCTGATAACTCAGGGGCAGCGAAGAATACCGATTCAGCAGGCGAAACAAATGCGAGGCAGAAGGGTTTATGGCGGACAAAGACATTATCTGCCGCTGCGTGTTAATCATGGCGGAGTTATGCCGATAATTTTTGCTTCAAGTTTTATGATTTTTCCGCCGGTGATTATCGGCCAGCTTGTAAAAATTCCGGCACTTGAGCAGTCGGTTGTTTTGCAGACGATTCAGGCCGCACTTAGAAGTGATGCCTATACTTACAATGTTTTGTATATGTTGTTGATATTCCTGTTTGCATATTTCTGGGTTACAGTTCAGTTCCAGCCAAAAGAAATGGCTAAGAACCTGCGAGATTCCGGAAGTTTTATTCCGGGACTAAGGCCTGGACGAAGGACAGCCGATTACCTCGAAACAGTTATGACGAGGGTTACATATTTCGGAGCTTCATTTTTGGCTATAATTGCCGTTGTGCCGCATGTGATTTCCATATCAATGGGAATCGATTGGCGAGTGGCAACTTTTCTTGGCGGAACCGGATTGCTGATTGTAGTTAGTGTTTCACTCGATTTGGTTCAGAAAATCGAAGCCAATCTGCTGATGAGGAGTTATGACGGCTTTAGCAGCTCGGGACGAATAAAAGGAGCTTATGGATGAGAATAGTTTTGTTGGGAGCTCCGGGAGCAGGAAAAGGAACGCAGTGTAAGAGAATTGTTGATAAGTATAATTTGGTGCATTTGTCCAGCGGAGATATTCTTAGAAAAGAAAGAGCCGCTGGAAGCCAGCTTGGCAAAAAAGCACAAAGTTATATGGATTCCGGCGGACTTGTGCCGGATGAGTTGATAGTTGAAATGATGGCTGTGGCGATAAATCAGGCAGCTGGTGGTTTTGTGCTGGATGGTTTTCCAAGAACAGTCAATCAGGCAGTTGAACTGGATAAATCGCTGGCGAAAAGCGGTCAGAAAATAGATGCCGTTTTGAACCTCGAAGTGGATGACCAGAGCGTTGCAAAGAGATTGACCGGAAGAAGAAGTTGTCCAAAATGTGGTGAGGTTTATCATATTGAAAATCTCAAGCCAAAAGTGGACGGAAAATGTGATAAAGATGGAAGTGAACTTACTCAGCGGCCGGACGATAAGCCGGAAGTTGTGTTGAATCGACTTGAAACTTATCACAAACTTACAGAGCCGGTAGTGGATTATTACAATAGCAATAATACAGTTTATAATGTTAACGCTGATAGGGATATAGATGAGATAACCTCGGATATATTCGAGAAGTTTTCGCAACTTGTTTCGGCCAGGTAGGTGCGCGTTGGAATATAAAATTAGATGGCTATAACGCTCAAAAGCCGAAGTGAAATTGAATTGATGCGCAGGGCAGGTGTTGTTGTAGCCGACGTTCTTTCAAAACTAAAAGAGATTGCAAAACCGTCAGTAACTACTGCTGAACTCGACAGGGTTGCTTCGAAAATAGCAACCGATGCAGGTGCCGAGCTGCTCTTTAAGGGAGTACGGAACCCGGCAGTTAAGATGGTTTTTCCAGGTGCGATTTGTGCTTCGATAAACGAGCAGATTGTTCACGGAATTCCGTCAGAAGCAGCGGTTCTCAAAGAAGGTGATTTGCTGAGTGTGGATTTTGGCGTTCGGTTAAACGGATATTGTGCGGATTCGGCGATTACAGTCGGCGTAGGCGAAGTTGACAGCGAAAAGATAAAACTGATGGCTGTAACTAAAGCGGTTCTTGACATAGCTATAGCCGCTGCGAAGCCGTCCGTTAAATGGAGTCAAATAGCAGCTCAAATGCAAAGCTATGCAGAATCGGCTGGCTTTTCAGTGGTAAAAGATTTTGTCGGACACGGAATCGGCAGGCAAATGCACGAAGACCCGAGAGTGCCGAATTTTGTAAGCGATGAACTGCTTGAAGATGATATTGTTTTAGCTGAAGGGATGGTGTTGGCGGTTGAGCCGATGGTAAATGCCGGAACAGATGCTGTTAAGATATTAAAAGACGGCTGGACGGTAGTAACGAAAGATGGAAAATGCTCAGCTCATTTCGAGCATACGATTGCAATAAATAAAAATGGTTGTGAAGTTTTAACAGCAGTCGGGACAGTCGGGCAGTAAAAATAAATGGTTGCAGGGTGATGATTGTGCGGTGAGTGGCAATAAAAAAATGGTGCTGGAAGGTACGACGGTTGGCCAAAAGATTTTGGTGGCCGGCGGTAAAAATAAATAGCGCCGATTGATAGATTATAAGTAAATGGCAGTAAAAAACGGCGATGTTAATGATGAATTGTAAATTAGTGTTTGCTGCAGCTGCGAAATGTGAATTAAAAATATGGTTAAAAAGGATGCAATAAGACTGCAGGCCGATGTGATTGAAGCTTTGCCAAATGCAATGTTTAAGGTAAAGCTCGAAAATGGCCATATGGTTTTGGCGCATGTTTCCGGAAAAATGCGAATGCATTTCATACGGATTCTGCCAGGTGATACGGTTATAGTCGAAATGTCGCCGTATGACCTGAATAAAGGACGGATAGTATTACGAAATTAAGCGTATCTATAATAGATACAAAAGTGAGCGGAAAATGAAAGTAAGAAGTTCTGTAAAACGTATATGTGAAAATTGCAAGCTCATCCGTCGCAAAGGCGTTGTACGGGTGATTTGTACAAACCCAAGACATAAACAGCGACAGGGCTAATGGGCTTGGCGATAATTAAACGCTGATTGTTTCAGATGGAATTGTTGTAACTGAAAATAGAAGAGTAAGTGTTAGATAAGTAAATTCAAAGAGGAGATGTTATGCCGCGTATAGTTGGCGTTGATATTCCTGACCAGAAAGCGATATGGATGGCCTTAACCTATGTTCAGGGTATAGGTCGGTATACATCAAAACAGATTTTGAAAGAAGCCGGTATTGATGAGCTTACAAAGGCGAATAAACTGACCGAAGATGAGCTTAGCCGGATAGCGCAGATTATTGATAATAATTATACAGTTGGTGGTGAACTCCGCCGGCAGGTCTCGCAGAATATTGCTCGTCTGAGGGATATAAATTGTTACAAAGGTATGCGGCACAAAAAAGGATTGCCCGTTCATGGTCAGTGCACGCAAAGCAATGCACGTACACGAAAAGGGCCGAGAAAAACTGTAGCCGGAAAGAAAGGTGTGAAAGAAGCACGATAAAAACTGTTTATGTCTCGCAGATGCATCTTGTTGCGGTAGGGTGATTTTAGAATAGCGATGAGATGGCCAGGCAGGAGTGGGATATAAAATATGCGTAACAAGGAGAAATATGGCCAAAGGTAAACGCAAAATTAGAAAAGATGTTGTCAGAGCGATTGTACATGTTAGGGCGACATTCAATAATACGCTTATTACGATTACTGATTCAGACGGTGAAACGATTTGTTGTTGTTCAGCCGGATGCGTTGGATTTAAGGGCTCTCGCAAGAGTACGCCTTTTGCAGCTCAGCAGGCAGCTCAGCGATGTGCGACGGCAGCGATGAGGAGCGGCGTTCGTGAAGTTGAAATCAGGGTTAAAGGACCCGGCTCAGGACGCGAATCAGCTGTTTCAGCTATTCAGCAGGCCGGCTTGCGTATTACCTCAATAGAAGATGTTACTCCGCTTCCACATAATGGATGTCGGCCGTCGAAGCGAAGACGTGTATAATTTTTTTGGAGATAAATAAAAGATGGGACGTTATCTGGGTTCATCTTGTAAGTATTGCAGACGTGAGGGAGTAAAGCTGATGCTCAAGGGCATCAGGTGTGAAACTGCTAAATGTCCAATCGAAAAAAAGCAGCGTAATCTGGCTCCCGGTATGCACAGTTGGCGAAGAGGCAGGGCCAGCGAATATGGCGTGCGTCTGCGAGAAAAACAGAAAGTCAAAAGATATTACGGGCTTTATGACGGTCAGTTTATGAGATATTTCCATGAAGCTGAACGTATCAAAGGTAATACCGGACAGATTTTACTGCAGTTGCTCGAAAGACGTTTGGATAATGTGGTGTATAAATTGAATTTTGCAGCATCACGAAAATCTGCACGACAACTGATTTTACACGGGCATGTTTATGTCAATGGTCGCAAAGTCAATATAAGCGACCGGACTGTAAAAATCGGAGATCGTATAACACTGAAAAAGTCAGATAAAAGTGCAAAGAGAGTAAAAGAACAGTTGGAAAGCAATCCGAACTTTGTAGTGCAGAGTTGGTTGCAGTTGGATCGTGAAAAACCGGAAGCTACGATTGTTGCTATGCCTACTCGGGATGATATTCAAATCCCTGTGGACGAGCAGCTGGTCGTGGAATTCTGTTCAAGATAATAATGATAGTTTTAAGTTTTCAGCTTTTGGCTGCGGCAATAGTTTTTTGAGTGGGTGGGACAAAAGTTTGAAGCTTGGAGCTTATAATTAGGAGATTTGTATGAGAGTCAAATGGCGTGGTTTGGAATTGCCTACACGTGTTGAGCAAGATGCGACGGTGTCAAGTGATACATACGGCCGATTTTTTGTCGAGCCGTTCGAACGTGGTTTTGGTACAACCATCGGAAACAGCTTAAGGCGAGTACTACTCTCTTCGCTTGAAGGAAGTGCTGTAACATCAATCAAAATCGCCGGCGTTGGACATGAATTTGCCTCGATAAGCGGCGTAATGGAAGACGTTACGGATATTATTTTGAATGTTAAATCGCTTATCGTTCGGCTTGACGGCCAGGAACCCAAAACGATGAAGGTTGCGGCCAGTAAAGCCGGAGTTATAACAGCTGCTGATATAGTTGCAGACCCTTCTATAGAAATCGTGGATAAAAGCAAAGTTCTTGCCACATTAACTGAAGATGTAGATTTCGAAATGGAAATGGTAGTCGAAAATGGCCGCGGCTATCTGCCAGCTTCAGAACGACTTGCTTTAGCTGACAGATTCGACCAGGAAGTTGGAAGAATACTACTCGATGCGGTTTATTCGCCTGTTACAAGAGTGCGTTATACAACTGAAAATACGAGAGTCGGCCAGAAAACAAACTATGACAAACTGATTTTGGAAATCTGGACTGACGGAACTGTTACGCCGGAGATGGCTTTGGTGGAAGCAGCAAAAATATTACGAAAGCACATTAACTCATTCATACAGTATTTTGAGCTTGGCGAAAAAACTATTACAGACGATGCGACCGAAGAACTTGTCGAGCAAGAAGAGCAAGTCGATGATCAGTTGACCGTGCTGCTTAATACATCTTTGGCAGAGTTGGAGTTTTCAGTAAGAGCCAGTAATTGTATTGAGTCGGCAAAACTGGAAACAGTTGGCCAATTGGTGAGAATGACAGAAGCTGAATTATTAAAGATTCGCAGCTTTGGTAAAACCTCTCTTAGAGAAATAAAACGCAAGCTTGCTGATATGGGCTTGTCGCTGGGAATGTCAGTATAATTAAAACTAATTAGTTCATAGATAGTGAACAGTAGAAGGAAGTTGGTAATATGCGTCATAGAGTAGCAGGCCGTAAGCTGAGTCGGACAAGTGAACATCGTTTGGCTATGCGCCGAAACATGGTGGCTTCGCTTTTTGAGCACGGAACGATTTCAACAACAATCCAGAAGGCAAAAGAGGTTAAGCCGTTTGCTGAAAAATTGATTACATTGGCAGGCAAAGGAACGCTGGCTGCAAGACGCAGAGCTATTTCATTGCTTGGTAATCGCAATATAGTTGAATGTAATGATGGCGAGCCAGTTAAAACGGGTTCGGTTATTGGTAAGTTGTTCAGCGAGATTGCTCCGCAATATCTTGATAGGCCGGGTGGCTATACGCGAATTGTCCGCTTGTCCAAGACAAGATTGGGTGATGGCGGACAGCTTGTTTTATTGCAGTTGGTTGGCCCACAGGAAAATAAGAAGAAAGCCAAGCCGGCTGCCAAAAAGAGCAAGGCCGCAAGCAAAAAAACTAAGCCATCTGTTAAAGCCGAAGCCGAGGTAAAAACAGATGTAAAAAAAGAAACCTCGACAGATAAGTAGTGGTATGATATTCGATTTGTCAGTTGTTTTTGGTAAGTATACTGTTCACGATTGAATTTCCCCGTTTGTACGCGGGTAAGTGGCTTAAAAATAAGTAGTTATGGTTTTATTCGCGGACGTTTACTACCCTGAAGGGTATAATAATTAGATAACAAAAATGAGTAAGGATAATTGCATTTTTTGTAAAATAGTGGCTGGGGAAATTCCATCTGCGAAAATTTATGAAGATGATGCTGTCCTTGCTTTTTTGGATGTTGGCCCTGTGAGTGATGGCCACACTTTGGTGATTCCAAAGTTGCACTTTGAAAAATTGCATGAGTGTCCTGTTGAAATTTTAAGCTGTGTTACTAAATGTTTTGGCAAAGTAGCCAAAGCGGTTGTTGTGGCCACCGGTTGCGATGGCTATAATGTGTTATGCAATAATGGCAGAGCGGCTGGTCAGCTTGTCGAACATTTGCATTTTCATATAATACCTCGTTATGATAATGATGATGTATTTAGCAAATGGCCGAGTTACAAATATGAGCAGGGACAAATAGAATCAATTGCAGAGAGTATCAGAAAGAATTTGTAATAGTGGCCTTAAATAACTTTGCCTAAAGGCGGCCTTGGTAGAAAATCTTGTTTTTGGTATTTTGGCAATTGGATTTAGTAGGTAGTACATAAAAATAAAAATTGATCGCGGGGTAGAGCAGTCTGGTAGCTCGTCGGGCCCATAACCCGGAGGTCGCAGGTTCGAATCCTGTCCCCGCTATTAAGACCTGGAGATAAATTCGCTGTGTGCGGATAAATCCGGGTCTTTTTTTATGTGTATGTAAACAGCAAGTTTATCTTGGAATTACATCTCGGAAAGACACATTGGAATGTCTATTTAAAATCTTAATTTTTTACAAAGTTGAGGAATGTTCAATGTATTTTTTCACAGTACGGCGGTCAAGCTGAGTTACCTGAGCTGCCTGTTCATATGTTCCGTATTTCTGGTAAAGCATTGTACAATAAGCAGCGAGAAGGTCTTGAGCGTTTAATTTGCCTGAATCGATTTCAGCAAGGAGTCTGGTTTTTGTATCTTGCGAGTTGGCAGCTGTTCCGGTGTAGTCACGCTTTATGACAACTCGTCTGACGCATTGGGCTAATTCTCTTACATTTCCCGGCCAATGATAATCTTCTCCGAGATTCTTGTCGATTACTTCTTTAACTGTCCCGACTAAGTCTTCGGCTTTGTGCCCGGTGATTCGTTCAACGGTGTGTGCTATAAGCTCATCAAGTTCGCTGGGATTTTCCTGGATTCGCTGCTGTAAGCTGGGAACTGTAATACAGTCAGAACAAAGCCGGTAATAAAAGTCATCTCGAAATTTTTCTTTCTGACGCAATTGTTCGAGCGATTTGTTTGTTGCAGCAATTACCCGTCCGTGGAAATGACATTTTTTGTGGCCGCCGACAGGGGAAAAGATTCGTTCTTCAAGAATTTTCAACAGCTTTATCTGAACCTGAATGCTTACATCGCCAATCTCATCGAGAAATATTGAGCCATGTGGCCCGCATAGAGTAAAAACGCCGTTGTGTGATTCAACGGCACCCGTAAAAGCACCTTTGTTGTGCCCGAAAAGTTCGGACTCGAGAAGAGTTTCAGGGTATTGTGAAAGATTAATCGGAATAAAAGTTTTTGTAAAACTTTCTGCAAAAGTTTGTTTTTTTTCGTCAAAAGGAATAAAGCCGCTTTGTCCTATTGCCGCTGCTGCAGCTCCTTTGCCACACCCGGTTGGGCCAAGTAGTAACGTTGAGAAATCTTCCATCTTGTCCCAAAGGTAACGTTCGTAGTAACGAATATCATGCGTAAAAATATTGTTCCAGAGATTCGTGCGCAGCATCATCATCGAGTTGCATTGGCCGAGCAGGCCGCGATTGATAAAGTGAAACGCTCGGCGAATCTGGTAGAACAAGGAAAAGTATCGGTTTGCCAATGGCTGACTAAATCCTCGCCTCGTCAGAAGATAAAGGGCTTCTTTGGCAAAAGGAACCGAAATGGATTTTTCGCCAGCGGCTATCTGGTCAATAATTAGCTGGTCGAATTGATTGACGAATTGATGAAACACATCAAACAAAAATAAATGCTCTATTAAATCGCTGTCTGTTTTTTTGAAGTCTTGTATTTTTACGGTGCCATTGTCATCGAGTTTCTCAATTCTTTTATTTACTTTTCTTACTGCTTCGGCAACGGCCTCTTTCCTGGATGTGCTTTGGGGACTTCCTGATATTTTCCTGTCGAGTTCGATTCGCTGATGGCTGAATGGATTTGCGAAAGCGGCTTCGGATACGAGCGAGAAAAACTCCTTATCATTAGCAGTTAAGTTTTTTTGTTTCATACACTAAATGTATGCCATATGTACATAAAATGTCAACTATTTTTATTTTCCGCTAAGTTTGCGTTTTGGTTTTCTGCGGCTAATCCTTTGGTAATAAAAGAGTTATCACAATAAATATTTTTTGGAACAGATGTTGCGATATGTTTTGGTGTTGATTGAAAACATTTTTTGAAAGGAAAATTAAAAATGGCAAAGAGGAAAATTATTTTTGTTTTGCTTTGTGTGCTTTTGGGACTGGCAGAGGCGGTATTGGCTGAACCATCAAATACAAGCATAGATGCTAATGATGTCAACGAAGAGAATATTGCTATGCGGGCATTTGATTTGCGGATGGCCGGAAAAGTTGACGAGGCCAAAGAACTTCTGGAAAAAGCCGCTGCTGAGAAACCAAAAGATGCAAGCATCCAGTTCGAATTGGCCAGGATTTATTTTTATATATCCAGTGAGACGCTTGATTTGGATTTGGCCCAAAAAACTATAGAAAAAGCTGTTGAACTGAAGCCGGATAATGCCCGTTTTCACTACTGGTCAGGTGAAATTGCAATGTACAATGGCATAATTAAGATGCGCGATTTTTGGGGCAGACTTGCTATGCCGGGACAAATGAAAAAAGCTGTCAGGCACTTCAAGCGAGCGGTTGAATTAA
>JAGLSG010000044.1 GCA_023135865.1 Planctomycetota bacterium
CCAGCCGAGCTGCAACAACAGCCGCCTCCAGCATTTCACTTAAATCTCTTTGCTCCAAATCCATTTTTTGCCTTTCATTACCATAACTTGACACAATTGGTAAACCGCTTTATTGTAATCGGATTATGAACCAAGGCCAACAGCTAAATGATGGTAAGTTTTTTGTGCGAGTGCCAATTCGCCAGCGATTTATTGCAAGCGGCATTTTCATTGCAATGGCAGCCATTTTTCTTTTGTTCTTTTTCGCAGCCAACGGCAAAATCGATTTGGACAAATGGCTCACTCCCTGCGGTTTTAAGCAGAGACACAATCTGCCCTGCCCGACTTGCGGATTTACAGCTGCTGCGTTGGCTTTTGCAAAAGGTGAGATTTTCAAAGCGTTTTACATTCAGCCGGCTGCCGCATTATTTTATTCTTTTGCCGCAATCGGCGCAATTTCAGCTTTGTTTACAGCTGTTTTCGGATTATACTTAAAACCGCTGAAGCAGCTTTGCGAAAAGGTTAAAACTCGCTATGTAATTATTGCTGTTGCAATTATTATCGCCGCCGGCTGGGCAATAACTCTAATTAGAGCAATTAAAACCGGCAACTGATTATTTTTAGTTTTTTAGTTTAACAATTGGAAAATTATAATGAAAAAATCACAACCTGACACTTTATGGAATGCGGCGTGTCTAAAAGAGTTTTGCGGCTGCCAAACTGCAAAAAAACACTATTCCCTTCAACTAAATAATCTCAGCTTTTATTTTTGTACGTTTGTTTTGCTGTTTTCAATTTCGCTGCAAACCGGCTGCATTGTGGGAATAATGGGCACTTCCCGCGAAAGTGAAAAAAGCATCCCAGCTGAATATAATTTAATTGAAAAACTAAGCCCCAAAACCCCGAAAAACAAAAAAAATCCGGAACCAGCCGGGAAAATACTTATCTTAGTAGAGCAGCCGGAAGAACTAAATGCGCAAACGAATCTGCGTTTCTATTTAACCGAAGCTATAAATGCCACTTTCGTTTTGAGAGCTGACATTTTTCCGGAATGTTTAATTAGTTATGAGCAAATAGCTGATTTCCGCTCAAACACAAATGATTTTTCATTATTGCAGCCGCAGCAAATCGCAAAAGCCCTCGCAGCTGATGTGGTTTTGCTCGTAGCGATTGAAGATTACAAGCTAAGCAAATTGCCGCAAGAGGAATTTTATAAAGGTTTTCTTTCCACGAAAGCTGTTTTACTGGATGCAGCTAATGGCGAGCAGCTTTGGCCTAAATTGGAAAAGGGCAGGATTATAAAAGTTGGTTTTGAATTTGAGCAAAACGGCAAAGAGCGAACCATTGAACGGCTGGCCACTTCATCGGCGCACTGCATTACGAGATATTTATATGATTGTCCCAAGCCGAGATTCAAAATTTTTGATGATAGAACTGGAGCTGCCTGGCAAAGTTGGGGAGAGTAAAATTCGTAGTTCGCATCTCGTGAAGCGTATTGCATAATTGTTTAGCCCTGCCATCACCATGGCAGGGTTGATTAGCCACGGCACCTGTGGCCGTGGGTCATTTTCAATCAAAAGTGGCGAAAAAAAATTCGATTTGTGGAGTGCAAAATCCGAAAATATGGCATTTTTCGGGTTTTTTTTCTTTGATTTTTCGGCCAATGCCCATTTTTAGCCCAAAACCAAAGGGGGGTAAATCACCCTGCGTAATCTGGATAAGATAGGCAAGAAAAAAACGGTCAAAAAGTGAGTGTTTTTGAACGTTTTTTGTCAATTTTTGTCGAAAAAGAAGCGAAAAAATCCATTTTTTGCCAAAAAAGAACCAGTTTTTTCAGGGGTGTTTTTTTTAGAATCAATCAAAAGCGGGGATAGTGTTTCGCCTGCCCTGAGCGCAGTCGAATGGGTGATGTGTGAAGCGTATGTCGTATTGCGTTTTCGGTAATTTCATGGCCAGTTTTTAATCGCAGATTACACAGATTTTTAATATTGAATTGTCGTTAAAAAAAGCTGTTTTATTTTGCTTGCGCAAACAAGTCAAATGCATGTGTAAGTGTTTTTGCGTTTCTTTGCTGAATAAAATCTAATCTATATTCTTTTTTTATTTTTCCGTTATTCTCTAAACGGTCTAAAATCATTTGATAATAACCAGAATGAATTTCGCAAGAAATAAAATTTCTTTTTATATCTTTACATAAAACGATCTCAGAGCCACTACCACCAAAAAGAACAAAAACATCATCATTTTCTTGCGTGCAAGATTTAATAAGCATTTCAACAAGAGGCAGTGGAATTTGACAAGCGTGAAATGTTTTGTCCTTAGAAACATTTTTTACAAGGTCAAAATAAAACCAAGAATAAGGCATACGCCCTTTTGAACCATTTGCCAAATTATTGAGAATACGTTTGTCGTTGGGGTTCTTATAGGGAACAGCTACTTGGTCTTTATAGAAGTTGTTATTTTTGGTTTTGCGACAATGAAGTATGCTCCTATGGGCAGTTGTAAATCTTTTTGGGCTATGTCCAACATTTGTGTTGTACGTCCAAGCATAATCTTGCACATCATAAACGTTGCCATCCAAGTACTTCACTCTTAAGTGGGCGTTTTGCTTGGGGTAATTTATCATAAATAAATTACCCGTTGGTTTTAACACACGCATACTTTCTTTTGTCAGTTCAATATACCAGTTAATATATTCATTCCATTTTGTCGTATAATTTTTCCCAGCATAATTAATACCAACATTATAATCAGGATCACCATAAACCATATCTAAACTTTCGTCAGGCAGCTGTTTTAAAACTTTCAAAACATCATCGTTTAATACTTTGTTTCGGAAGTTATTTATTCCTTGATTATTCATAAAAATCAGCTTTCCAAATATGGATTTAAGTATTCTTGAAGTGTTGTGTGAGATAATACACATATCCCTCTTGATTTTGCAAACATTTGAATTGTGGATGTAATCAACTTTACATCTATTATCCCCTTCTTTTCTGTTTTATGAATAATATCCAAAATGAAATTACTAATCATTAAAGGCGCGCTAATCACACTAAGTATTGTGTTTACTCGGCCAACTTTTTTGCCGTATTTTTTGAAATTCGGTTTTCCCTCGACAATATGATATTTTACATCTTCATTCCAACCCAATAAGTCTACAAAATGCAAAAATTCCAACAATCCTATTTCTTCGGTTTTGAATTTATCCAGAAATCCATCTTTTAAGCCGAACTCAATTTTAGCAATATAATCTAGTAAATTATTAGAAGGTAAATATCGAAATTTGCCTTCTTCAATTTCTTGATGGTCTATTAAAAAACAATTCCGATAAAGTATTACTAAGATTTTCTTGAAAGTAATTTGATTGAGAATTGAAATCTTGATGAGATATTCCCAAATTATTTCAAAAGTAAAACCGTCTGTTTCGCTTTTACTGCTACTTCCAACATTGGGAAACATATCATATACATTTGGTTTTTTTCTTTGAGTCTCTTTACCAGGCTTAAAAAAGTATGACTCTTTTTGGTTTGATAGCGTAGATATTAAAATTTTCTTGGGTTTTGCAATTGTGCCACTGTCGAAAGAAATTGCTTCAGCAATTCTTGCAGACCTTCGCTCAATAAAATCGTTGTTGCTTCTAAAGATTTTTGTTTTTATTACACCATCTTCTGCCATATTCAACACCTTAGGTTTTTAGTGCCAAAATTATTGTTTTTCGTCAGCGTGGCTACTAAAGCCAGCCAATACTCTCATAAAGTAAACAGCATCAGCGGAAAAGTCAACTGGATTTCGAGACAACATCGGGCAAATAACAGCAATTTGTCCTGCCTCCACAGGAATGACAAATTGAGATTGCCACGGCAGCAGAGTTGCCCCCTCGACAAGCTCAGGACTTCGCTCGCAATAACAGGAAAAAATCAGCGAAATCAGCGGAATCTGCGATTAAACAAAATAGATTTCTCGGCTACGCTCGAAATGACAAAATGAGTGTTGCCACAGCCAATAATGCCCTGCCCACATCCATTCGACTACGTTCAGGACAGGGGTGACAGGGCTAATCAGACAAAACATGAAAAATTAATCCTAAAAAATCAGCGAAATCAGTGAAATCCGTGGTTAAATAAAAATGGATACCTGCTTCCGCAGGTATGACAAATATTGCCCCAGCCACAGGTGCTGGGGCTAACCGATTACACTTCACGAAACTGGCGAGGCTAATCAAATCCAAAAAATACTGTCAATTCAAGCTGATTCGTGGTTAAATTAAAAAAACAAAGAACAAAGAAAAAAAACTCAAATCTGATAATCAATAATTAAAAATTAATAATCTTTGATAATGCTAAAAATCGGCAATATAACTCTCGATGTCCCATTCTTTCAGGCACCATTGTCTGGATACAGCGATTACGCTATGCGAACAATCGCTCGCGAATTCGGGGCTCCTCTTGTATTCGCCGGAGTAATGCTCGCAAAAAGCGTTGTCCATCCGAAAGTCTTTAATAAGCCGGCATTCCAACCAGGCGATGACGAACATCCAATAGGAGCTCAGCTTCTCGGTGAAGATGCCGAAATAATGGCAAAGGCAGCTAAGGTGGTACGAAAGGCGGGCTTCGATTTAATAGACCTTAACTTCGCCTGCCCTGCACCTAAAGTTGTCCGCAGAAAACGAGGCGGATTTCTTCTGAACCAGCCAGATAAAGCAATAGAAATCTACAAAGCAGTAAAAGAAGCCGTTGACTGCCCGGTAACTATTAAATTGCGGACGAGCTTTGATGGCGAGTCGTATGACAATTTCTGGAAACTCTGCTCCGGAGTTGTAGCTGAAAAAGTCGATGCGCTAACTGTGCATCCACGAAGCGTCTGCGAAAGATTTGCCGGCTCAGCAGATTGGCAGTTTCTATCAGAAGTTAAAAAACAATTTCCTCACACAATAATTTTCGGCAGCGGTGATTTATTTTCCGCTGATACAATTAATAATAATATAAAAAATACAGGGGTAGATGGTGCGTTAATTGCCCGCGGCGCAATCGGTAATCCATGGATTTTTAGCCAGCTGCGCAAAGGAGATGATTTTTCGCCGCCAACTCTCGAGCAGCAAGGCGAGGTAATTTTGAAACATTTCAATTTGGTTTGCAAACTCTACAAAAACGAAAGAGCTGTCAGATATTTTCGGAAATTCGCATCTGCCTATTGCAGACTTCATCCCCTGCGCAAAAAGGCACAGAAAGCCGCCCTTGCAGCAAAAACAGTTGAAGAATTCCACGCCGCCATCCAACAATGGTATGCAAATGAAAAACCGTAAAATAATGCCCTGCCAAAGTGATGGCAGGGCTAACCTAAAAATCCGTGTTAATCCGTGAAATCCGTGGTTAAAAAAAATAGATTCCCGCTTTCGCAGGAATGACAATAAAACTAACAACGAGCAACCAATCACGCAATACGAATCACATAAAATACCCCTCCTTGACAGGAGGGGCTCTGTTGGGAACTAAACACGAAATATGTAATAAGAAACCATCAACCAGCAACTAACAACCCATCCTTCGCCTACCGGCTTCGGAGGGCAGGCAAAATACGCATCACGAAACGGCTTCTAATAAAGCTTTGGGCGAGAATCCTTGCCAAAAGTTACCGGTATCGCCTCGCCAGTGGCAGCGTCAACCAAATAAGGAGCTGAACGGTCTGTCTTAACTAAAATTTTACCATCCTTGGCAGCAGCTATGCCAAAATTGTTCTCGCTCGAACGACTCGCTCCCAAAGTAAATGCAAATAAAGAACCAGCCAAAAAGCCAATCACCAGCATCTTTACATCAAATGATTTCATAATAATATCTCCTTGAAAAAGATTCAGCCAAAATTAAACAGAATTCAAACTAACCAAAATCAGCCGGCCCGTCAAGCCGACATAAACAAAGCTATTTAGAGCACTTTAATATTTTCTGTTCAGCTTTAGCCGTCGCCAGCCGACTCTTGTCCGCCGTAGCACGAATGTGCGAAGGTGGAAGCCGCAACAGGCATAAGACGAACACGAAAAATTAAATTGCTATAACTTGCAATATAACCTGAAATGCAGTAAATTGCAGCAAATTAAAGATAAATGTGGCGGCGTAGCTCAGTTGGTTA
>JAGLSG010000045.1 GCA_023135865.1 Planctomycetota bacterium
CGAATCCAACCGCCGCTATTAAATAGTTTCCGCTGAAAGCGGATTCAATAATTTTGAATTTTTAGCTTTAAATTTTCAGTTATCTACGCCCCCATCGTCTAGCGGCCTAGGATACATGGTTCTCATCCATGTGACAGGGGTTCGATTCCCCTTGGGGGTATCAGATACAAATCGTATTGATTTGTATCTTCCTGCATATTGTCGCAAGCCGTTGCAAAACAAGGAGTTAAATCAACCCCCCTGTTTTGCTCTTGCGGTTCAGTACGAGGGTCTGCGGCAGTGTTCAGGCCACCTCTCGTCCCCGAATCAGGCCACCTTTTTTTCACCGCTCTTTGGAAGTGTTCTTCGTGTGTTTGCAGATAATGTTTTCGGGCAATATCAGGACTGTTTCCAAGCCATTCAGTAACAACATGAACCGGAAAATCCTCTACCAGTTCAGTTTCTCTGCTCGACCTTAGATTCTGAAATGTTTTGGCCCAAGGCTTAAGCCCTGCCCGTTTAATGATTCGATGGGCTTGCGTACGAAGATTACTGCTGACTGTCAAATTCATATTGATTACCCGTTTTTGTCCTGGCTGTGCCTGCTGAAATGATTCCATAAGATGCAACTCAAGTTCAGGAAATAACGGACAGATTCTGGTTTCCTTACCTTCGATATGTTCCGTTTTCGGGCTGTGAATAATAAAACGCTTCTTATCCCAAAGAATATCATCCCAAGTCAAGCCGTACAGTTCAGAAGGGATTCTCAGGCCGCCATAACGTGCCAAAGCAAAAATAAGCCGCCATTCATTATTTGGACAGGCATCTATAACTTTTTGAATATCCGCACAGCTAATAAATTGCTGCCGTTTGGTATTGGATACTGTACTTGTGGGAATGCCATAAAAAGGATTTTCATCAATAAGGCGTTTTCTTTGTGCAGCTGCAAAAAACTGTTTGACCCTTTTACAGCGTCGCCGGACAGTGTTTTCGGCAAGCCCCAGTTCCAACAGGTGTCGGCGAAATTCCTCAGCATCATAGCCGCTAAAATCAGCTATGTTAATGCTCGTACTACAGAACCCGAAAAGAGAATTACGAGTAGCCAGCATATTGCGTTTTGTATTGGGTTTTACATCAGTTCGATTTTTAATATAACCATCTACCCAAGCACCTAAAGTAATTTCCGCTTTCCGTTTTATTGGTTCAACAAGCCCATGGGCTTCCAAGCGTTTTCGCACAGAGCCGGTAAGACCGCCGAGCCAGCCCTGAACAGATATAGAAACTTCAGATCCCGTATTCTTTGCCTTGATAAGATTTTCAACATTGACTTTTGCTGTTTCTGCCTGTCGTTTAGTGATTCTGCCAAAACCAATTCGAGGACGGCTTGGTAATTCGCCTTCAGATAAACGAATTCGATAAGTTTTACTGTTCTTATTATTTCGACTTTCAATACTTGCCATTATATTTTATCCCCTCATTCTATTAATCATTCTTTGGACTTGTTCTAATCGCCTTTTAAGTAAATCCGCTACATTTCTGTTTTCTTCTTTTGCTCGTTTGATATGATTATTTATCATTCGTTCTAAAGTGTTAATTTTAGCTGTGATTGATTGAGCTTGTTCCTTAAAATTCAATTCTTCAAAAGTGGCAGTGGGTATGCCATCTCTATGTTTATGTGTTCGCACCTTGTTATTTCTTATTAATTTTAGTTTAAAAAAATTGCAAAGTTTATCAGTCGTTTCCAATGTACAAGTTTTTCCTTGCATTATCCGGCACAATTGGTCTTCTCCGACACCAGTTTTCCTACTTAGCTGGTATCTGCTTTTGCCGTATGATTGTATATATTTTCGTATAATCTCAATAATCATTAAAATTAATATATTATCATACTTGGTCTGCGTCAAGTATAAATCTAAAACTTCTAAAACTTTTTCAGTTGCTCTATGAACAAATCAAGGTCGTTGCGGTCAAATCGAACGGAGCGGTCAATCCTAACTACCGGAATGCGTTGTGATTTTTGCAAATCCCAGAGTTTACGCTCACAAATACACAAATAATTCGCTGCCTGCCTACTGGTCATAAGCTTACTTATTGTCACCTTACTCTTACCTTTTATATGGTCTTTGTTAATTGTTTCCCGTTGCATTATTTTTAATCTTTCTAAATAAACTCTGTATTCGTTCCGTTTTTTTCTAATATCTTATTGAGTAAATCACGGGATTGCAGCTTCAACCGGAGTCATTGAGGTGCTAAACGAATGACGGACACTTGATCAGAGGTTATAATGCCCTAATTTACAAGGAGTGTCCAGCATGGCGAAGTACCGAAAGTACAGCAAAGAGTTCAAATTACAGGCAGCAAAACTAGTCACAGAACAAGGCTATTCATACGACCAGGCAGCTAAAAGACTCGGCACCACCGGATGGTCGGTTAGGAACTGGATTCAAAGATTCCAGCAAACTGGAGAACTGCCATCCAAAAAAGAAACTCAGCCAAAAATAGATGAAATCAGACAGCTTCGCAAAGAAAACGCTCAACTCAAAATGGAGAATGAAATATTAAAAAAAGCGGCGGCGTACTTTGCAAAGGAGTCGCTATGAAGTACGCATGGATAAAAAAACATAAGCGGCTCTTTCCAACTGTAATAATGTCCAGGGTATTAAAAGTAAGTACCAGCGGCTACTATGACAGCATCAAACGCGATCCTTGTTCTGGGCAGATCAGGAGAAGAACTATTGCCCAGGCAGCAGCTCACAGTTATTTCGAGAGCTGGCGTATTTACGGCCACCGTAAAGTACATGAAGATTTACTTGAGGAAGGCATTATCTGTTGCAAAGAGACGGTTAGACGCATAATGCGTAGGATTGGGCTCTATAGCCGTATTAAACACAAATTCATAGCAACTACAGACTCTAATCACACTTTTAAAATCGCTAAGAATCTTCTCGGTCGTGATTTTACATCCAAAGCTCCCAATCATAAATGGGCCGCTGATATAACGTATATTCCGACAAAGATGGGGTGGTTATATCTTGCTGTTGTGATGGATTTGTTCTCACGCAGGATAGTTGGCTGGTCAATGAGCGATACGATAGATTCCAAATTAGTGCAATCAGCAATGAAGATGGCCATATTGCATCGCCGTCCGGTCACAGATTTAATTCATCATAGCGATCGCGGAGTTCAGTATGCATCAGAGGGCTTTCAGGAATTACTTGATGACAATAATGTTGTTTGCAGTATGAGCAGGAAAGGTAATTGTTGGGATAATGCGTGTGCAGAGAGCTTCTTTGGCAGCTTAAAAAATGAGTGGGTTAAAGGCAAAATATATGAAACTTTTGAGGATGGCGAAAAAGATATTTTCAAATATGTTGAGGTGTTTTATAATCGTAAACGAAGACATGCATCACTGGGCTATGTGAGTCCGGTTGTATATGAGGAAATGCATGAAATGAAACAGGAACGGGCAGCATAATTGGCAAATCAAGTGTCCGTCATTCGTTTAGCACCTCACTAAGCAAATTTATTTGGAATGGTGTCAATCGCCACTGCTAAGTCTCTCCTGGCTCCACTTGTTAACCACTTGTAATCCTCATTTTGATGCAAAATAGTATCTGCTCATACTCCTGTTTCCTTTTTTCCGAAATCATTAAGGATTCTACACCATATATTGATTACATAGCCGCTACTTTGAATTTGCTTTGAACATTTCTATTATTGCCTTAACCGCCACCTTTATATGCTCCGGCAGTTTTGGCCAAGCAGTTATGATTTGCTGCAACTCAAGACTGATTTTAAGCGTTTTTGCAGAATCAGTCCACGATTTAGGCCACCGCTTGACAGGCTTGGAATCATAAGTTATATTACCATCACTTTTTAGGGGATTTCGTTCTGCTCCTCTTGGGATTTTTTTGGTATAAAACATCTTTATATTACATTCTATTGGGTCAGGGGTGTTCTAAAAATTACAGCTGTGACCCTTTATTCAGAAAGGAACTATTATGGATGATGCTATGTGGGAACAAATGCCTATAAATAAGGCCAAGGCGATTGCGATACTTGTTGCGGTGGTTTTGCTCGCCTTTATTATCTTGATTGCCAGCTCAATTGTAAAAATTGACGGAGACGAAGTCGGAATCGTAGAGAAAAAACTGCTCGGCGGAAACCTGCCCGAAGGAAAAGTTCTCGCGGTCAACGGAGAAAACGGCGTTCAGGCACAAATCCTGGCACCAGGCTGGCATGTCAAATGGAAATGGCAATACAATGTTACCAAAATTAAAATGATTGAAATAAGGCCAGGATTCGTCGGCCTGATGCAGGCAGCAGACGGACAAAGCTTATCAGCTGGCGCAATTTTTGCGCCCGAATGGGAGCAGCCGGAAAAAATGCTAAGCGCTGAATATTTCCTCAGCGAAGGCAAGGGCTATAAAGGACCACAACTTTCAGTACTTTCGCCCGGAAGATACCGTATCAATACCAAGCTCTTTACAATAACCGCAGTACCAATAACAAATGTTAAAGTTGGAACCGTTGTGGTTATTAAAAGTAACGTTGGCGAAACAGTTGATTCTGAAAGCCGACTCGTAGAGGTTGGCCAAAAAGGCGTGTGGAAAAAGCCGTTAACAGAAGGAAAATACAGACTGCATACCCAGGCCTATGAAGTAACACCTATCAGCATTCGGCAGGTCA
>JAGLSG010000046.1 GCA_023135865.1 Planctomycetota bacterium
GTCAGCTACACCGCCGAGAAAGAACAAGGTGAAGACGGAGGGTATCAGCCCATGAAACCAATCACTGTTCGCAGTAAAGACGGCTTTACTTTTCCTGTAGATGTTCGCATGACTTACAAAATAAACAGTGAAGATGCGCCTAAGGTAGTTGCTACTGTCGGTGATGATGCACTTGTTCTAACCAAGCTGGTAACGCCGGCAGTTAGAGCGATTTTCAGAAATAATGCGGAAAAGGTCAAGGCACTTGAATATGTTCAGAACCGCTCAAGACAGGAATCGCAAAGTACGTCAATGCTCAAAGAGGAACTCGCCAAATACGGAGTAACAGTTCTTGCCGTTCGTATCGGCGACATTGGAGATGAAAAAAGTTTGGGCTTACTTTTGAAAACCCAGACCGACCGTGAAATAGCTCTTCAGGAACAGGCAACATTTGAAGAGCAGCAGCGTGCTGCGGAAAAAGAAAAGGAACTAACAAAGACTACGCAGGAAGCTGAAGAAGAAAAACGGCTCGCAACTGCCAGCTATAACGTTAAAGTAGCCGAGCAGGATAAGCAGAAAAGAATTATTGATGCACAGGCCAACGCAGAACAAATTCGCATTACCGCCGAGGCCCAAGCTCTCGCTTATAAGAAAATTTCTGAGGTGATTGGCCAGGATAACGCCGCTCTTATCGAGATTATGAAACTGGTCGAGGCAGGCGGAATAAGGATTACGCCGGAAGTAATGGTTGGCGGCGGTGCAGGAATGACCGATGCACTAATGGGAACTATTCTAAAAGGTATGCTCGACAAAAACGCAGCTTCAGGCAAAAAATAAATTCACAAAGCCGTTGAACATTAGATAGCCAATCGTTTAGTATGGAAAGGGGACATTATGAATTTTATTAAAGGTGCATTGGCCTTTAAAAGCAGATTAACGCGGTTTAATGAAGAAGAACCTCTGGGTAAGTTATCGCTGATCATCGTGATTTTACTGGACATATTTCTTCTGTCAGTTGTGTTTGTCGGACTTGAAACTCACACATCACAGCTTAGCTCGATTTATGAATATTTTCCATGGGAGTGCAGGCAAGTTTTAATCGAAAACAAATGGTCCAATGCTAATAAACTTGATAGACTGCAAAATATTGTACTTAACGATTACAATAACTATCTTCGCAGAGACAGCTTCTTCGATAAAAATAAGCTCGACAAGATGCACCCCGACTGCAAAGAATATTTTCAACGCATTAAAGCGATTGCCGAAAATCAAAACATCAAGAATATGTTTATCGATAGGCAGAACCTTCAGCGAAAACTTTCCGATTGGCGCAAAGAACACAAAACTGGTAAAGATGTCTATGATACCAGTCTGCTTGAAAAAATAGCAGATAATGAATCAAAGCCCAGCGGAAGTGTTGCTGAGTCAATGCAGGGAATCTCTAGGAAATATGGAGAAATCAATGCCAAACTTGTCTCAATAAGCTCAACACTTAGCAACCAGCAGTTTGTAAAAGACTTCTTTGAACAATTTGGTCTATCAAATTCTTCAAAACGCAACAAGCTCATATCTGATATTAAGCAATATGAAGTGTTTTATGCTTTCAAGGAACTTTTCTGGCAGTTTCTGTTTTTGCTACCAATCTTTGGCGGAGCCTTATTTTGGTATGTAAGGAGTACAAATAAAAAATATGCGACACAGACTTTGTTCTCGGCACATCTGCTGACTATTGCCTCAATACCTATCCTCTTTAAAATCGTAGAACTTGTGCTGGATTTGATTCCTAATACATTTTTCAGGGCATTGTTTAAGTTGCTCGAAAAGCTTCATATTATAGCATTGTGGCATTATCTGCTGATTGTGATTTCGCTGTTAGCAGCAATCACATTGGTTTATCTTATACAAAAGAAATTTTTCAATAAGCAAAGAATCTATGAAAAAAGACTCATCGCAGGCAAATGTTGTTTTTGTGGAAAAAAACTGCCTCTTGAAAGTAGTCACTGTCCATTTTGCGGCAAAAACCAGATGAAACAATGTTCGCACTGTCAGAATGATACTTTCCTCGGAGGCAGCTACTGCGTAAGTTGTGGCAAGTGAATTATCATTCATGTGAAACATTAAAAGGCAATAATAAATTTCGGTTTATTGTTGAACATTAGGTGCAAATTCAAAAATGCAATCTAATGTTCAACGGCTCAACTTTTAATTATGATTAAATCAATTTCCGAATCTTTTCCAAAACCAACTGCTGACGAAAAATTTATGCAGATGGCGATTGAGCAGGCAAAAATCGCCGAAGACAATGGCGATGTGCCAATCGGTGCAATAATAATTCACAATAATCAAATCATCGCAAAGGCATACAACCAGCGCGAACAACTACAAGACCCCACTGCCCACGCTGAAATAGTCGCCCTAACTCAGGCAGCTGCGGCTCTTGAAAGCTGGCGGTTAAACGATTGTACAATTTATGTTACGCTTGAGCCCTGCACAATGTGCGCAGGGGCACTCGTTCTTGCAAGAATCGCTCGGCTGGTTTACGGATGCGATGATGCAAAAACCGGAGCTATAAAAAGTCTGTATAATATAGTCAGCGACAGTCGGCTAAACCATCAGGTAGAAATTACATCCGGCGTATTAAAAGAAGAATGCGGTTCGCAACTGCAGCAATTTTTTAGCCGCAGAAGAAAAGAAAACAAAAAGGTTTTATAGAAAATATCTATATCCAAATGTCATTGCGAGCAAAGTCTTGAGCTTGTCGAAAGGCAAAGCGAAGCAATCTCAAAACATAAAATCGAGATTGCCACAGTCGCTGCCTTAGGCAGATAAGTATTCGCTCCTTCGCAATGACAATATATTTCACAGAGCAGATTAACATTAAAAATTTTATTACACAAAATCCCCGTTCTTTTTCGCCTGCGGATAGAAAATCAAAATTAAAAGACCAAGAATAACGCAACTTAGCAAATCGCTGGCGTACCACTTGAATGGCATCTTTGTTATGAAACCAGTTACTCCACAAACCGCTCCCACTAAAATCAAAAATAAAGCTGAAAGCGGAACCAGCACGCCATAGCTAAGCGGATTCAAAGCGAGAATTATAAAGAATATTCCAATGCCTGCCCAGGTCGCACATATTAAACGGAGCATATACAAAAACAGCGGCGAATCCGGCAGAGATTCTATGCCGAATAAGCCCATAAACCATTGGATGTGTTTGAGCGGCGCAATCACGCCAATTACGCTAAGCAGGCAAACGATTCCCGTCAGCCACAGACAAATTTTTAGTGCCTTCATAATCAATCCCCTTTCAATATTTTCATATTACTGAGTTCACTGAAAAACTTGTTTTCTGAAAATTTGAGATTGCCGCACCCTAAACCAGAAACGGTTTAGGACTCGCAATGACATTAAAATCGCTCATCCTGTCATTACGAGGAGCGAAGCGACGAAGTAATCTAAGGTTTTTCAAAGGCCCATACTGATTACTTCTTAAATAAATCGGCAAATGGAACTGTTTTTTGCCAGTATTTTTCAGCTTGACTGGCTGTAGGGCTACAAAAGCTGGACTAATGTTGTTAAATGTGTAGAATGCTGTTAGTTAGTTGCTGGTTGTTAGTGCCGCCTTTGGCGGCCTCAACTGACGAGATACGAAATACCCGTCTTCGCTAAAGCTACGACGGGCAGGCGAGCGACGAATATAAATGGAGAGGTGTCCGAGTGGCTTAAGGAGCACGCTTGGAAAGCGTGTGTAGGGCTTGTCCTTACCGCGGGTTCGAATCCCGCCTTCTCCGTTCTTCGCTTCGCTGCGAACGGCAGGCCGTTGGCGGGGATGAGAACACGCGCAGTGCGAAGCACTGCCACGCGGGTTCGACAAAAGCGACCTGTCCGCCGGAGTCTTGACGAAGGAGGAAGCGTTGCCCGCAAAGACAGCAATAGCCGGCTGAAGCGGAATCCCGCCTTCTCCGTTCTTCGCTTCGCTGCGAACGGCAGGCCGGTAGGCGAGGATGAGAACACGCCTGATGCGCAGCAGTGAAAATCTTTAGTTCCTGATTTCCTTGCGACAAAGAGGATTTGCCCAATCGCCCCGCTGGATAATCTTCTGGCGATACAAACGCTTTTCAAACTGGCCATATTCAATCGTAAAGCCAGCTGAAACAGTTAGAACGTTCGTCGAAGAAGAAACCGTATAACTATCGGAAATGGTCTGCGGATTAGATGTTAAAACAGCAGTTCTATCCGTCCCCGCATCCCAGCCCAAATGAGGATAGAAAACATAATTAACAGTACTATCCTTAATCGTAAAACTCGACTGATTGTCAACGGTTATTTCTATCGCACAAGTTGAGCTGCTATTCAAATCGTTAAGCGGAACACTCAAAACAAAACCCGGCAAAGTCGGCTCACTCTGAGCGTAAAGAATAATTATATTTTCTGTTTTTATTACAGTATCCGTATTGTCAAGAAATTCAAACACAAGATTAACATCTTTTATTGGCTCTGCAATACTAAGCACCAGCGTATCTTCGATATAACTTTTGCCGTTTGTGGCTTGCTCGTAAATTACCGCTAAATCTTTTTTGATACGAATGGTTTTGACATTGCTCTGCGGAAAAATTTCAAGCGGGATATTCGCATCATAAATCTGGCCATTCTTTGGCGAAGTAACTATCGCAGTATTATATTCCTTCATCGCATACCAAACCGGCCTCGGCGTGCCGTTTGGGTCGGAAGTTTCATCATCAATGCCCACCAGGCCGAACCACTCTTCAGCTTCATCGTCGTGCGTATCAGCATCGTTGGGAGTTTCATTATTTTTCCACCAGCCATCGAGATAACTGAATACGCATCCGCCTTGCGCTCCGCCATCTATTAAACTGCGGTACATATACAAATCGCCGTCCGTTTGTTCTGTCAAACTATTTCCGCCATAGCCATAGCTGCCCGGCCCTGATGGCGAAACAGAAAGTCCGTACTCAGTAATTATCAGCGGATTGCCGAGCGAAGCACTCTTCAACTCTTCTACATAGCCGGCATATTTAAGGGCTTCTTTTACAGTGCCAGGAGCGTACATGTAAAGATTATAAGTTGAAACATCAAACATATTCATATTGATGAATTCACCAACTCCGGTATTCGCAAAAGATACCGGCACGCCGGGATGCTCGGCATTGATTATTGTTTTTATTCTATCCCATAGATAAACAGTTTCAGCCGCTCCGGCATCGTAAATATGAGATGGCAACGGCTCATTCATAATAAGGTAGGTAATTATCGAATCGTAATTTTTCGTATAGCCGAGTGTGCTTCTTACACTATTTTCAGCAGCTGTAATAAATGCCGAATCGCCGAAATCTCCAGCAGGGTCTATCCATATTCCAAAAATAATTTTCAAGCCCATCGAATCTATCAGCTGCACTTCCTGCTCGGTCAGTTCGCCCCACGTTCTTATCGTATTAAAGCCGGCATCAAGAATACGATTCATATCCATCGTAATAACCTCCGGCTCGTATGTTCTGCTCCACGGATATTGATATGGACGCGAACCCGGCTCGTAGCCGATACCTTTTACGAAAAACTTTTCATTATCAAAATAATACCATCCGTTTTTAACATGCAGACCAGAAGTACCTTCGAGCCAGTTGTCAGCTATAAGTCCAAGGTCAGATTCCGTATAGCTCGTCAGCCATTGCATCGCAATGGAAGCCAAATCACAAAAATCAACCTGACTATTATCGTCGTAATCCCCGCTCAAAATTTCTCTGTAAAGAACATTGTTTGGAATTGCTGTTTTTGTTACGGTTGGCCCTTCATAACTCACGATTAGTTCTTCACTGCCGGTGTTGTCAAAATAATTCACAGTAATTGCGTGTTTGCCGGCTTGGAGTTCAATGCTGCCGGATTTTTCAGTCGATGCGTGCAAGCCATCATTGGCTACAATGAGATTATTTCCTATGTAAAGTTCGCTGCCATCGTCGGACTGGGTATAGAAAATATAATTGCCATCAGCTGGAACATCTATGTAACCGCAAAAAGAATAGCCGAAATTATCCGCAGCTGCGGCAGAGGTAATATCGAAATTATCTATAAAACCTTTTTCATCGAACTCAAGTATTTCAAATTCCGGCAGTTTATCCCAGATTCCGGCAAAATATTTGTATCTTAATCCCTGCTCAACGCTTGAAGGATTTTCCGCGAGACGATACATAGGTATTTGGGTAACCAGCCGGAAATTATCAAGGTAAAAAGTTCCACTGCTGCTCGTCATATTCTCAAGCAGAAACGCACTAATGCCGGTCAGCCCTGTTTGATTATTTGCTGAAACATCAAATACAACTGCATGCCACTGATTAGCTTGGTCAGGAATTGACATCGCCGGATACCAATCACCCGTCCAGGCAGTATCATAGATTCCGATTAAGCCGTTGGATGAGCCGGCAAAAAGGTCGCTCGTCAAATAAATGTCGGCAAGCAGCCCGTTGAAATCAGCCAAATCAAAATTAAGTCCGGTATGTTTAATCTCAACTTTTCCACCCGGCTGATTCGTCCAGGTGCATTTCAAAATATAATTTCCATCGGTTGCATCCGGCGCACCTGAAATTCCTCCTTGAACAACAGTCGGCGTAACTTCACCTGAGGTAATACTCAGCGGGGGAATTTCAGACGGCTCGTAACTTATAATAACATCAGCTTGAACTGGAAAACTCAAAAACAAAATTGCAAGTAAAGCGCAGACCACCAAACGAGCAGAAAAAACTACTTTTGATTCACACTCCTTCATAATCAGTTTATTGTACCAAATATTACGGCAAATTACCATAATATTGCACAATTAACGCAATCAGCATTTGAGCGAATCACCGCAATCAGTGGCGATTTTGCGATTGGCTTTTAGAATCACATCACGAGCTAAGTCAAGCGTGATTCGGAACTTATCGTCATAAATAGTATAATCTTTGCGGTAGTTGTCCGGCGTAAAATCCGGCATAATCACATTGCAGCCAGCCGAAAAACCCAAAAGTAAACCATTTTCGCCACAAAGCGTGGCAAGGGCAGTTGTAACCGGCAAATGAACATTTTGCGTAACAATTCGAGCTGCAGCCAAAACTTTCAGCGTTAAATCGGGATTACCGTAAGGATGGCTGGCCAGAGGCGTTTGGCCGTTTGGAATAAACGGGCCAATACCAGCCATATCAACATCCAGCTTTTTCAAAAGAAGAATATCGTCAGCCAAATCATTCGAGGTCTGCTCCGGCAGGCCAACAATAAAACCAGAACCGATTTGAAAACCGATTTTTTTCAAAAACTCCAAAATCTCAATTCGCTTTTTCAAACTCTGGCCGGGATGCAGTTTTTCATAGAGATGCGGATTGGATGTCTCGTGTTTTATGAGGTATCTATCAGCACCCGAATCTCGAAACGCCATATAATCATCGAATGGTCTTTCGCCAACAGATAAAGTTATGGCAGTATCAGGATTATTTTTTTTAATTCGCTCAACGATTAAGCAAATATCGCTGCGGCGAAAACCAAAATCATCGCCGGATTGCAGAACAATTGTTTTCACGCCATCCTGGGCAATGCCATCTGCCAGCGCAACTATTTCACCAATCCCCATACGGTAGTGATGGATATTTTTATTGTCGCTGCGAAGGCCGCAGTAAAAACAATTCCGGCAGCAATAATTTGAAAACTCTATTATTCCTCGAATATGAACTTCATCACCGCAAAATTCTTTGCGAACGCCATTAGCTCGTTTGAAAAGTTCCGTCAAATTTTCCTGCTGCAAAAGCTCGACTATTTCGTTTTTGTTACAACTCATTTTATAACTTTTAAAAAACCAAATTTCAGATATTGAAAACACACCATCCAACAAGTTCTAAGCCAGCTGCTAAAAGTATAAATCCCTTTCGCCTTTTTCGATTCGCTCAAGATATTCGGCGAATTTATCTTTTACATCCGGCAGTTCTTCTTTAATTTCCGCAATCTCTTTTTCTATAAGTTCCTGTCCGATTTTTCTGGTTTCTTCGTCGGCAAAATCCAAAAGATATTCCTTGAAAGTAAGGACAGCATTTAATTTACAGAACCACCGCTCTTTACCATTTTTCAGTAAATCCATAATGCACTTTCCGGTTCTGCCGCATCGATAGCCGGCTGTGCAGAAAGACGTGATGTGTCCCATTTTTGCAAACTCTTTTATCATTTCATCGAGCGTGCGTGTATCGCCGAGAACAAACTGCTGCCTCGCCGGCTGCTGCTCATTATAATCATCGCTATATGAGCCGATTCCAATTCGCGAAGAAGCATCGGTCTGCGTAACACCGAGCGGCAAAACTTCTTTTCTGATTTTGGCCGATTCGCGAGCCGTAATTATCAATCCCGTATAAGGAACCGACAAGCGAAGAATAGCTATGATTTTTTTGAAATCATCATCCGAAACTTTATATTTCGTCTGGCCAATAAACGGCGTATCAGATGCGGGTTCCAGACGCGGAAAAGAAATCGTATGCGGCCCAATGCCAAATCTTTCCTCCAAAGCCATTGCATGATAAAGTAATCCCATAACTTCAAATCGCCAATCGTAAAGTCCAAACAATGCTCCCATTCCAACATCATCAACGCCTGCATCCTGAGACCTATGCAGAGCGTAAAGCCGCCAGCGATAATCAGCTTTTATTCCCGAAGGATGAACCCTGCTATAGGTTTCGTGATGATAGGTTTCCTGGAAAACCTGGTACGTGCCTAAGCCGATTTCGCCGAGCATTTTTAATTGCTCAATTGACATTGGTGCAGCATTGACGTTAGCTCTTCTTATTTCGCCGTTGCCGACTTTTGTTTCGTAAATCGCCTTCAAACTTGCCGCAATATAATCAGCATCTGAAGACGGATGTTCGCCATAAACCACGATAAGCCGTTTGTGTCCCATCGAAACAAGGGCTTTGGTTTCATTGCGGATTTCGTCGAGCGTGAGCCGTCTTCTCGTTTCAGTTGAATTTTCTTTTCTAAAGCCGCAGTACGCACAATTATTTACGCAGTAATTGCTGCAATAAAAAGGAGCGAAAGTTACGATGCGATTGTCGTAAACTCTTTTTTTAATTTCACCGGCTGCAGCGAAAATTTCATCCCATAAGTCATTGTCTTTCAGATTCAAAAGGGCAGCTGTTTCCTGCGGCTCCAGTCGTTCAATCGAAAGGGATTTTGCAATAATATCCTTTATCTTTTGCCTGTCCGGCTTTGCACCATCAGCTATTTGACGCTCGATTTTTTCATCATCTATAAAATCTTTGCCGTCTTTCAAATAGCGTGTGATTTCGTCCGGCTTAATTACATTAGCCATCCATTTTTTTACAGATAAATCCCGTTGCTGCTTGTCATCGTTTTGCGTTTTCATTTTCTTTCCAATTATTTAAATTTCATTAACCTTTCGGTATTCTTAAATCATAGGGACAGCTGAATTCATCTCCGCCATACATTGGCCGAGCGTAATAACGTGTATGCAGAAGTTCGTGAGCTTTTCCTTCAAGCGGTTTGCCGAGATACTCTTTGTAAAGCTGCTGAATATAAGGATTTTTATGCGACTGGCGAATGGCAAGGCCTTTATCCTCTTTGTAAAGGGCCTTTGCTCTTTTATCTCTGATTGCCAAGCCGCCATACGGCTGGCCGCCACCGCCGACACATCCGCCGGGACAAGCCATCACTTCGATGAAATGATAGGCAAGCTCGCCTTTCTCTTTTGCATACTGAACCTTGTCGAGAACTTCTTTTACATTACCAATTCCGTGAGCAACAGCTACTCTTATTTTTTCACCATCAATATCAATTTCCGATTCTTTAACGCCCTTCAATCCGCGAGTCGCTTCAAAATCAACCTTTGCCAATTCTTTATTGGTAACAAATTCATATGCACTTCTAAGAGCCGCTTCCATTACTCCGCCGGTTGCTCCGAAAATTGTGCCGGCTCCAGAATACATTCCAAGCGGCGCGTCGGCTTTGCCATCGGGCAAATTAGGCAAATCAACTCCGGCCTGCCGCAGCAATCTTGCGAATTCACGAGTGGTAATTGTAATATCAACATCCTGAGCACCCGAAGCAAACATATCGTAACAGCGAAGTATTTCATATTTTTTCGCTGTGCAGGGCATAATCGAAAGCATAAATATCTTCTCTTTTGGAATATTCATTTTTTCTGCCCAGTATGTTTTGACCATTACGCCGAGCATCTGGTGCGGCGACTTGGCTGAAGAAAAATTGTCTATAAATTCAGGACAGAATTTTTCGAGATAATCCACCCAGGCCGGACAGCAACTCGTAATTAACGGAAGTCGCTCTGGCTGCGTTGTAAACCTTTTTGCAAATTCCGAGGCCTCCTCAACAATTGTCAAATCAGCTCCGAAATTCGTATCGAAAACATAATCCACGCCGAGCAATCGCAAAGCGCTGTATATTTTTTCTGTAACAGCTGTTCCAACCGGCAGGCCAAACGCTTCACCAAGAGCAACTCTAACCGAAGGAGCAATCTGCGAAACCACAATCGTATCGGGGTCATTTAGAGCCGCCCAAACTTCTTCTGTATGCTCTTCTTCGTAGATGGCTCCGGTGGGACAATACGAAGTACACTGGCCGCATTTAATACATGGACTGTGCAACAGGTTCGGTTTAGCCGCAGCATAAATATCTGAGCCGCGCTCGTGCATTGCAAGTGCATTTACTTTTTGAATCTCACTGCAAATGTAAACACATCTTTCGCAGGCAATACATCTCGATGGGTCAATGTTCAAGGCCACCGAAGAATTGTCTTTATTGCCCTGCTTAAAAGTAGTTGGAAAACGAAGTTCCCTTACGCCAAGATGTTCAGCTAAGGTCTGCAATTCGCAATCGCCATTTTTAATGCACTTCAAACAATCAGCCGGATGCGAAGATAGAATAAGTTCCAGGTTCATCCTTCTTGCAGTCAGCACTCTTTCGCTATTGGTTACAATATCCATTCCATCTTCGGCGATTGTACTACATGCGCAATCCAGAGTTGATTTACCGTTTACTTCAACCACGCAAATGCGGCAAATTCCATTTACTTCCAAATCGGGATGATAGCAGAGAGTTGGAATTTTTATTCCGATTTTTTCTGCCGCTGCAAGTATAGTAGAGCCCTGCTCAACTTCGACTTCACATCCATTTATTTTTACGCTAATTAGTTGCCCCATTTTTTGTACCCCTGTGTTTTCATAACTGAAAATGCCAAATTAACTTTTGCCAATTTCCTTTCTAAACGCATCCAAAGCCGCTGGAAACGGCTCGAGCACTCTTTCGAGTACGCCCTGCACAAATGAAATACATACGCCGTAATTTGTTACAGGAACACCCTGTTTTTTTGCGCATTGAATTCTGTGCAGAATTTCTCTTCTATTGAGCATACATCCGCCGCAATGAATTACAAGTTTGTAATCAGTTAGATTTTCCGGATAATCTCTGCCCGCGCAGGAATCTATCTGTAAATCACCGCCTACATATTGCCTTAGCCAGCGTGGAATTTTTACCCTGCCAATATCATCTTGAATCGGATGATGGCTGCACGCCTCAGCTATTAAAACTTTATCACCACTTTTTAATTTATCTATCACAGCGGCACTTGCAGCAGCATCTGTCAAATCAGCTTTGTACCTCGAAAAGAGAATCGAAAACGTAGTGCATTTTACACTCTTCGGCGTATCAGCTACCATTTTCAAAACCACCTGCGAATCGCAAACAACAATATCAGGCGCTCTTTTCAAATTCTCAAGTGCAGCTGCATATTCCTTTTCCTTAACCACCAAACAGCACGCATCATTATCAAGGGCATCTCTTATGGTCTGCACCTGCGGCAAAATCAGCCGACCTCTCGGAGCTTCCAAATCTATCGGAATAATCAGAACCGCCATTCCGCCAGCCGGCAAAATATCACCAATCAAACTCGGCGGATTCAAAAAATCATCAGGACAAATATCAATCAGATACTGCTTCAAAATATTTACATAATCATCTCGTTTGGCTAAATTCGTACTCGAACAAAGCAGGAATTTATCTGTTTTTTCTTTTATCTTTTCGAGAAAATCATCTTTTGGTTTTGCTAAATCGATTTTATTTACAACGATAATAAACGGCGTTTTATTTTTCTTTGCCGTTTTTAGAATATCATCTTCATATTTGCTCCAGTGGTTCGCTTCGACAATCAGGACGATTACATCAGCTCTTGCAAAAACTTTTTTACCCTTTTCGATTCTAAGCTTTGAGAGCTGCGATAAATCATCGAAGCCGCCCGTATCCAAAAAGACAACCGGCCCCAACGGCAAAAGCTCCATAGATTTTTCAACCACATCGGTTGTTGTTCCAGCCACCGCCGAAGTAATAGACACATCCTGACCAGCCACCATATTGAGAAAACTTGATTTTCCCACATTGGTTCTGCCGAACAGGCCGAGCTGCAATCTCAATGATTTAGGCGTTTTTTCCATTATCCCTGTATCCAAGAGCCATCAAATTCGCAGGAGAAAGTATCTTTTCAACCATTTCGCCGCCGAGTTTTTCAATTAGAAATTCTCTTAAATTTTCACGCTTTGCCAAAGTAAATTCTCCTATTAACTCACTTGCCCTGTCGTATCCTATTTGAGGAACAAAAGCTGTAATAAGCGTAGTACTTTTATCGCAATACTGAATGCACTTTGACGGATTCGCTTTTATTTTCGCAACAAAATCGGCCAGCATAGAAGCTGTGTTTACAAAAATATCCATCGATTCCAAAATCGCAAAAGACAGAAGCGGCATAAATTCGTTAATCTGAAAAGTGCTTCTCGAGGCCGCCTGCGCAACGATGTAATCATTGGCTGCCGCCTTGATTGCTGCCTGAATTACAGCTTCCAAAATTACAGGATTTACCTTGCCCGGCATAGCCGATGAGCCGACCTGAACTTTCGCAAGCTCAATTTCGCCGAGCAAATGCAGCAATCTCAAATCGTTTGCTATTTTTATCAGGTTGCTCGAATGAGCTTTCAATATCCCTGAAACTTCAACAAAGGCATCGGTATTTGCAGTCTGGTCAATAAGATTTTCGCTGCGAGCCAGCCCCAATCCTGTAATTTCACGCAGTTTTTCAATCACAAGAAAAATATATTTTCTCGGCGCACCAAGCCCTGTTCCAATTGAAGTGCCGCCAATATTTACAACCCTTAACCGCTCTTCGCATTTGAATGTTCGCCACCTGTCGCGAGAAAACGCTTCTGCAAAAGCTGAAAATTCAGCCCCAAGCGTCATAGGCACTGCATTTTGAAGTTCGGTTCTGCCGATTTTTACAATTTCGGCAAATTCTTTTTCCTTTTCCTGAAATGCGCCCTGCAAAACAGCTATCGCTTTGCTCAAATCTCTTAGCCGGAAAATGCACGCAATTTTTACAGCTGTCGGATAAACATCATTTGTCGATTGATGAAGATTCACATCTTCGATTGGATGAACGAGCGAATAGTCACCTTTTTTTCCGCCAAGAATTTCGATTGCGCGATTAGCCACTACTTCGTTTACGTTCATATTTGTCGAAGTACCTGCTCCGCCCTGCAAAGCATCCAAAGGAAAACCATCCTGCAATTTTCCAGCGATAATTTCATCGCAGGCCGAAACGATTGCAGCTGTTTTTTTTTCTTCCAAATAGCCCAGCTCGCAATTAGCAAGACAGCAGGCCTTTTTTACCATTGCGATGGCTTTTATTAGTGAAAAATTGACGCTGTAATTTGTAATAGAAAAATTCTCTTTCGCACGCTGAGTATGCAAACCCCAATAAAGGTTTTGGCCAATTTGCTTTTGACCTAAAGAATCTTTTTCTTTTCTATATTCCATTTTAGACTTTAAGTTTAAGAAATTTAATTCGCCTTACTAAGAGCCGATTTCACAGCAACTCCTTCGAGCAAGCCAAGTTTGCCCGTTAAAGAACCCAGCTCATCGGTGGTCGCATCGACTACCAGCGTTATAACGCAGCAACCCCTCTTGTCGTACGGTAAGCCGGTTCGAGCAATAATAATATCTCCAAACTCAGTAAGAACCTTATTAACCAAAGTTGCTTCTTTTTTTCTGTCTTCAACAATTATTCCTGCAAAACCCAATCTCTTTTTCATAGTATTCTCCAGTTTATTGTTTTCAAATTATTTTGAAAATTCTGCCAAACCAACCCAAAAAAAAATCCCAACCATCAGCTGTACAGCGAGGTTGGGATTCTAAATTCAAATTTACCCTTCCCTTGGAATCAGAATTATCTGTTCCTCACCGCAGGACTACAACTCATTTCACAACCTCAAAAAGCTACATTTTTGATACTGCTAATGCGGCGCAAATAGTGTTATGAAACAGTTTCTAAAAATTACTTTCTTATATTTTTAATATCTTTCTCTCTTCGTATAGCTCGTATGCAAAAGATGATGCGATTTTTCACCGAGCGGTTTTTCAAGGAACTCCTCATAAATCGCTGTAATAGCTGGATTTTCATGAGATTTCCTAATCGGCATACCCTCATCTTCACGGTACAGAGCAGCAGCTCGTTTCTTTCTGATTTCAAGATTAGTTGGTATTGGCTGGCCACCGCCGCCAAGACATCCGCCGGGGCAAGCCATAATCTCGATAAAGTGATACGGCGATTCGCCTTTAGCAATTTGCTCAAGCAGAACCTTCGCATTAGCCAAGCCATTAGCCACAGCCACTTTCAGTTCCAAACCGTCAACGTCAACAGTTGCTGTTTTCAAACCATCCATACCTCGAACTTGTTCAAATTCGACTTTTTCCAGCGTTTTACTGGTAATTACTTCATAAGCCGTTCTAAGTGCAGCTTCCATTACGCCGCCTGATGCGCCGAAAATCGTAGCTGCTCCAGTTGAAATTCCGAGCGGTTTATCAAAATCTTCGTCCGGCATATTCGTAAAATCAATTCCGGCCTCCTGAATCATTCTCGCCGCTTCACGGGTAGTCAATACTGCATCTACGTCAATAACGCCTGAATCGTTCATTTCAGGCCGTTCCGCTTCAAATTTTTTCGCAGTACACGGCATAATTGAAACCACGTACATATCTTCCGGCTTAATACCGATTTTGTCAGCGTAATAAGTTTTCGCTACAGCTCCGAACATCTGCTGCGGAGATTTACAACTGGAAATATGAGCAAGACATTCCGGAAAGAAATGTTCAACATATTTTATCCAGCCGGGCGAGCAGGAAGTAATCATCGGCAAAACGCCTTTATTTGTTACTCTGCCTATCAACTCGTGGCCTTCTTCCATAATGGTCAAATCAGCTGCAAACTGCGTATCAAAAATCTTATCAAAACCCAGTCTTCTAAGAGAAGAAGTCATTTTACCTGTAACCAAGCTGCCAGCCGGCATACCAAAATCTTCGCCGATTGCCGCTCGAACAGCAGGAGCAGTTTGAACTACAACAAATTTCTTCGGGTCATCAATTGCCGCCCAAACATCATCAACAGCGGTCTTTTCTCTCAAAGCACCTGTAGGACAAACCAGAATACACTGGCCGCAATTGGTACATTCAACATTATCAAGACCTTTGTTGAGGAAAGTTAGGACCTGTGTTCTGCCGCCGCGGTCAACAAAATCAATCGCACCAACCGCCTGAACCTCAGAGCAGACACGAATACATCTGCCGCACTGAATACATTTATTCGGGTCACGAACTATTGACGGTGAAGATTCATCAAGTGCATAATCATATTTGCGGCCCTTTTCGAATCTTAATTTTCTGATTCCCAAATCATGAGCGATTTTTCTCAGTTCGCAAATCTGGTTTCTGTCACAAGTAAGGCAATCTTCGGGATGATTGGCCAAAAGCAACTCAACTATCATTCGACGAGCTTTCCTGACTCTCGTACTGTTGGTTTTAACAACCATTCCTTCTTCGGCCAGCGTTGCACAAGATGGCTCAAGGCGAGGATGTTTTTCTATCTCCACTACACAAAGTCGGCAGGCACCGTAAATAGATAAATCCTCGTGAAAGCACAAATTCGGAACGTTTACGCCAATACTTTTGGCTGCTTTCAAAACAGTAGTTCCCTCTGGAACCTGAACCTTATTATTGTCTATAGTCAAATTAATCATTTTAGATGCCATCAAACCTTCTCCATAGGGCAAATGCCCAGTTCGCAATTCTTTTTTGTAATATGTTTTTCAAATTCAGATGGAAATTTATCCATCGCCGAGCCAGCCGCATTCATTGCCGCCTGACCTAAACCGCAGCGAGAAGTGTCATACATTACATCTTGAAGCTCTTTCAATAATGCAATATCTGTTGCTTCGCCGGCTGCCTGACTCATATTGATAAAAATTTCACGGGCTCTCTTTGTCCCCTCACGACAAGGCGTGCATTTGCCGCAGGATTCGTAGTCAAAAAATTCAGTACATCTTTTGGCCAAATCAACCATACAATGGGTGTCATTTACAACCATCACAGCAGCTGAGCCGAGCATACTTCCGGCTTTTTGAAGGCTTGGATAATCCATTTTTACATCCAACTGGTCAGCTGCCAAAAAGCTACTCGAAACTCCGCCGGGCAAAACAGCTTTTAATTTGCCATCAACTCCGCCGCCGTAAGTATCGATTAATTCTTTTAGCGTAATGCCGGTTGGAAGTTCATATACGCCGGGCTTTTTCACATCACCCGAAAGGCAATATAATTTTGTTCCCGGACAATCAGCTGAGCCGATTTTCGAGTACCAATCGCCACCGTTTAATATAATCTGCGGAACATTCGAAAGCGTTTCAACATTGTTAAGAACGGTCGGCTTATTCTGGTAGCCAACAAAAGTCGGGAACGGCGGCTTTACACGAGACTGACCTTTTTTACCTTCAAGTGAATCGAGAAGAGCTGTCTCTTCGCCACAAACATAGGCACCGGCTCCGCGATAAAGACTTATGTTGAAAGAAAAATCTGAGCCAAGGATATTATTGCCCAAACAATTATTTTTGACAGCATCTTCAATAGCAGCAGTCAATACGTCATAGGCCTTGAAATATTCGCCTCTTATGTAGATAAAACCCTGCGAAGCTCCGACTGTAAAGCCGGCAATAGCCATCGCCTCTATCAGCATATGCGGGTCGTTTTCAAGGATAAGACGGTCTTTGAAAGTGCCCGGCTCACCCTCATCAGCATTACAAACGACATATTTCGGAGTTTCCTTGCTGTTTCTTGCAAATTCCCATTTCATTCCTGTTGGAAAAGCCGCTCCGCCTCTGCCGACGAGCTTCGATTTTTTAAGCTCCGACAATATATCTTCCGGCGTTTTCTTCAAAGCTATTTTTAAGGCCTCGTAGCCCCCTTCGGAAATATAACTCGCAATACTTCCGTCATAACCTTCCTTTTCAATGTTTTTCAGGATAACTTTCATTTTGCTTCCTTCTGTCTATATTGGTTAATTATGTCTTTTATTTTTGCAGCGGTCAGGTCGCCATAAACTTCCTCATTCACCATCATAGCTGGCGCTTTGTCGCAAAGCCCCAGACATGAAACCGGTTCGATAGTAAATTTTTTATCCGGCGTGGTTTGACCAGCAGTAATACTTAATTCATTTTCGAGTGCCTTGATGACTTTGTTTGAGCCCTTCAAATAACAGGACAAAGATACGCATACTCGAATGACATTTTTGCCCATTTCTTCCAAACTGAACATGGAGTAAAAGCTCGCTGCGCTGTAAACCTCTACTCTCGGCAAATCCAGCTTTTCGGCAAGATACGATATGACTTCTTCAGACACATGTCCGCATTGCTCGCAGGCAGCGTGTAAACAAGGCAAAAGCGACTCTCTTTTACCTTCGCAGCCAGCCAATATCGTCTCAAGTTGTTTTTTGCACTTTTCCAAAGACATTTCATCTTCTCCTACATCATTTTTGCTATATTGTTCGGCTAATCCGTAATGGAAACCCTGTGGATTCCAATCTGCAACAAAAGAACTCAGTTTTATACCACAATGCTCGAAATAAACAAAGGATTTTCAGGAACATTTGTCAGATTTAAGCTCAAAACCAACTTTTTCGCCCAATCTTTAGGATGTGATTTTGCAATGTGAATAAATAATGCGGATAAAAAAATGAGAGTGTTGGGACTCGAACCCAAGACCTACGCCTTAAAAGGGCGTTGCTCTACCAGCTGAGCTACACTCCCCTGCTGCATTGACAACTTTCAATGCCCAGAAAACAATTCGTCAAGAGTTTACAATCAATAAAACTTGTTTGCAAGAAAATTACCCAAACAAATCGAATCATTGACACAAGCCAACTCAAAATATATCATACTGGTTTTGCTGACACAGATAGGAGTCTTTAAAACTATGACCAATGTAACACTTGTAAACGGCGATGGAATTGGGCCGGAAATTGCCCAGGCAACAAAAAAATGTGTAGATGCAACCGGAGCTGACATTAACTGGGACATAACCGAGGCCGGCATAGACATAATGGAAAAAACCGGCAATCCCCTTCCAGAAGAAACAATAGCATCCATAAAGAAAAACGGCGTTGCCTTGAAAGCACCGATTACCACACCTGTTGGAACCGGCTTTAGAAGTATAAACGTTCATCTTCGCCAGACGCTGGATTTGTATTCCTGCCTTCGGCCGTGCAAAAGTTATGAAGGCGTTCGCAGCAGATATTCGGATATTGACCTCGTAATCGTTCGGGAAAACACCGAAGACCTTTACGCTGGAATCGAATTTCAAAAAGGAAATGATGACACCACAGAATTGATTAACTGGCTAAACGCTCATAGCAAAAGAAAAATAGGCAATGACGCTGGCATAAGCATTAAGCCGATTTCCGTTGCGGCAACAGAAAAAATCGTAACTTTCGCATTCGACTACGCACGTAAAATGAAACGTAAAAAAGTTACCAGCGTACACAAAGCAAACATTATGAAATTCACCGACGGCCTATGGCTTGAGGTCAGCAGAGAAGTAGCTAAGAAATATCCCGACATAGAATTTGAAGACCGCATCGTTGATAATATGTGTATGCAGCTGATTCAAAAACCGGAGCTTTATGATGTGATTGTTCTGCCGAATTTGTACGGCGACATTCTTAGCGATTTATGTGCCGGCCTGGTCGGCGGATTGGGAATGGCTCCGGGAGCAAATATCGGCGACAATGGTGCTGTATTTGAAGCAACACACGGAAGTGCTCCAAAATACAAAGGCCAAAATAAAGTCAATCCGACAGCTCTGATATTAAGTGCAGTTATGATGCTCAATTACCTCGGCAAACACAGTGAAGCTGATAAACTCGAAAACGCCGTAGCTGCTGTGATTGCAGAAGGTAAAGACGTTACCTACGATATGAAGCCAGACCGTAACGACCCAACAGCTGTTGGAACAAGCGAGATGGCCGACGCAATTATCGCAAAAATGAAAAGTTAGTAGTTAAGAGAAACTACCAACAATGAGCTATGAACAAAGCTATAAAAAGCTGATTTCAGGCAAAAGCAGCGGCTTAGGTGCGGCGGTTTTGCGGCTGCTATTGGCGGCAGCTGCGCAAATTTATAAAATCATCATCGCAATTAGAAACCAGCTGTACGATAAAAATATACTAAAATCATATCGAGTAAATGCAGCGGTAATTAGCGTTGGAAATATAACAGCCGGCGGAACCGGCAAAACACCGCTTGTAATCTCGCTATGCAATAAAATAAATCTAAATTACAAATGCGCAATTTTAACAAGGGGCTACAAAACGCAGGCAACCAAAACCGATGAGCCAGCTGTTCTCGCTGAGAATTGTCCGCAGGCAAAAGTTGTTATAAATCCGAATCGAGTAGAGGCAGCTAATCTAACAATCAATAAATTCGGCGCAAATGTTTTGATTATGGACGATGGCTTTCAGCATCGAAGATTAAAAAGGGATTTGGATATTGTAACAATCGATGCTACGTGCCCATTTGGATTTGGCAAAATAATTC
>JAGLSG010000047.1 GCA_023135865.1 Planctomycetota bacterium
AGTCAATTACAGTAGATATGGTCTGCAAAGCAGTAAAAGAATCGCTAAGAAATCAGCCAGTAAGCCCTGCTCTATGAACAAGCCAAAAACAACAAGAACTTGCAAAACTTTTTTCGTTCAGCCGGATTACAAAACGGCTTTTGACAAACTCGGCTTAAATTCGCTCAAAGCTGTTTTTGATTTTGAAGATGGGAAAAATCTAACAAAAAAAAATCTCGCAAAACATCGCAGCAGAATGCAATTTGAAATAGATTCGCCACAAACAACACTGTTTCTAAAAAGATACGACAGAACGCCAATTTTGGTGCAACTAAAAAACTGGCTTAGCTGCGGCTGGCAAAAGAGTATGAGCAAACTCGATTTTGAACCAGCAGAAAAACTAACTAAACTTGGAATAAATACACCACAAACCATTGCTTATGGCGAACTGTGGAAAACTGTCTTTGAAAAAAGAAGTTTTGTAATAACAAAAAAAATCCAAAACGCAGAATCACTTGAAACAAAATTGCCGGATTGCTTCTATCAATCACCAACATCGGAAAACATCAAACTGCGAAGAGATTTTATCGCTGAATTAGCCGGCTTTATAAAAAAATTCCACGCAACCGGCTTTCGCCATCGCGACCTCTACCTCTGCCATATATTTTATGACAGTGGAAAGAACTTTCATCTGATAGATTTGGCGAGAGCATTTAAGCCGGCAATACTCTCCGAAAGATTCAGAAGAAAAGACATTACGCAACTTTATTACTCCGCACCTGGAAAATATTTCTCCCGAACCGACCGGCTGAGATTCTACCGCAATTACGCCGGCTGCAATAAACTTACACAAAACAATAAAAAAAATATTCGTAAAGTACTGAAAAAAGCAGAACAAATGGCCAGGCACGACATAAAACACGCAAGAAGCGTTCCATTTGCAAACTGAACAATTTCGCTTATAATCGGGCAATGAAGAAAAAAGTCGCAATCATAATAGAGAGGACTAATATCGCACTCGGCGGAGCGGAACGTTCGATTTTTGAATTGGCAGCTGCCCTTTCAAATCTTAATATTGAAGTCCATACGCTGGCTGCAAAGGGCAATACGGAAACTAAAAACATTCATATCCTTTGCAACAAAAAACCAAGCAAACGCACCAGCTATTTCGCCTTTGTAAAAGCATTGAAAAAACATCTCCAGCAAAACAGCTATGATATAATCCACAGCACTTTGCCTTTCGATTTTGCCGATATTTATCAGCCGAGAGGCGGCAGTTTTGCCGAAGCAGTTGAACGCAACATTACAAGTTACCAAAACAGATACACCGAAACTTACAAAAAAATCACGGCTCCATTAAATTTTCGCCGAGCAATTCTGCTGCGAGCTGAAAAAAAACTCTGCAAAAAAACTGATGCACCAATAATCACCTGCCTGTCGCAATACGTCGCCAGCCAATTCAAAAAACATTACAATGTAAACGATGAGCGTTTGGCTGTAATAGTAAACGGCATAAAAACAAATAAACAAATCGAAGCAGCAAGAGCTGACAAACTCCGCAGTCAAATACTCGCCAAGCTAAAACTAAAAGAAGCTGATAATCCGATTCTCTTTCTGTTCGCTGCAAATAACTTCAGGTTAAAAGGGTTAAGCTGTCTTATAAAAGCGATGGCTGTTGCGAAAAGTCAAAATGCAAATCGAAAGACATATCTCGTTGTAGCGGGAAACGGCGGAACTGCAAAATATCGTTATCTTGCAAGAAAACTCAACATTCATAAACAAATCGTATTTCTCGGTTCGCTCAGGCATATTCAAAACGTCCTGGCCATAACAAATGTTGCGATTCTGCCGACATTTTACGACCCCTGCTCGCGATTTATTCTCGAAGCATTGGCTGCAAATAAACCAGTAATAACGACAAAATTCAATGGGGCAATCGATTTGTTCACTGACGGCAAACACGGAAAAATAATTGACGAACCGCAAAATATTCCGGCTTTGGCTGAAGCTATAAAATATTTCACAAATTTAGATAACATCGAGAAAGCATCCGAAGCAATAATCGAAGATAACTTAAAAGAAAAAATATCCATCAACAGAGCCGCAACGCAAATAGATTGTCTTTACGAACAAATACTCGCAAAACGGAGAAATAAATGAAATTCACCCTTTTAATTATTGGCGCATATCTGCTCGGCTCGGTGCCGTTCGGATTGATTATTGCAAAAGCATACGGAAAAAACCTGAGAGAAATCGGCTCAGGTAATATCGGAGCAACAAATCTTTCACGAGCGATTGGAAAAAAATGGGCTTATGTATGTTTCTTTCTCGATACGCTAAAAGGTTTTATCCCGATGTTTGCAGCAGTAAAAACTATGTCCTCCCAGCCGAACAGCATAGAACTATTACTTATACTCGCTGTTGGATTTGCCTGTGTACTCGGCCATATTTTTTCTGTTTACATAAAATTCAAAGGTGGAAAAGGCGTAGCTACAAGTTTTGGCGTAGCACTTGGATTGTGGCCGTATTACACAATAAGCGGAATTGCTGCTTTTATTATATGGATAATCTTTGTTCTAATATGGCGATATATTTCGCTCGCCTCAATCGCAGCTGCTATCACTTTTCCGGTTACGCTTATAGCAGCTATAGTTACGATAAAAAGCTGGAATTTTGCCGAACTATGGCCGTTATTAATCGCCGCAATTGCAATACCAATTATGGTAATAGCAAAACACAGGCAAAATATAAAACGATTGATAGCCGGAACCGAAAACAAAATTTCATCGAAAAAATAAATTATAGCAGCCCAAAAAATGGAAAAATATTCGCCTGACAAAAAACAATTGGTAATGACAAGAGAACAGGTACGCTCATTCGACAACTGGGCGATAAACGAACTCGGCATACCAGGCACAGTGCTAATGGAAAATGCCGGAAGAAGCTGCGCTGAACTAATTAAGGAAAAACTGAAAAAGCATAGAGCACCAAAAGTATGCATCTTCTGCGGAAAAGGAAATAACGGCGGAGATGGATATGTAATCGCAAGGCATCTTGTAAACAGCGGCCTTAAAGTAAAAGTCATAATCATAGGCGAACAAAATCAAATCAAAGGCGATGCAAAAATAAATCTCGATATTTTGACAGGATTAAATCAACCGATTGAAGAATTGGATATTGAAAATGAAAATATCAGCAGCAAAATCAAAACGCTAACCCAAAAATCTGATATGCTCATCGACTGTATTTTTGGAACCGGCTTAAAAGGAAATCTGAGCAGTGAATACAAAAATATTTTAGAAGCGATAAACGCTCAAAACATACCCATTCTCGCAGTTGACATACCATCCGGCCTTGATTGCGACAGCGGAAAACCGCTTACAACAGCAATAAAAGCGAAATTCACCGTAACTTTTGTCGCTGTTAAAGAAGGATTTACAAATTCAGAAATAGCAGCTGAATATACTGGGGAAGTTTTCGTCGCTTCAGTTGGAATAGAGCCGAACATAAAATAAAAACAAAAAATCAAATCGCTCTAAATTGCAAATTCCTTTTTGCGATTATTCATTTGTGCTTTCAGGCGAGCAACAATCGACGAGTGCATCTGGGAAACACGGGATTCAGATAAATCCAGAGTAGCACCAATTTCCTTCATCGTCATTTCTTCATAATAATACAAAACGATAATCAGCCGCTCGGCGCGAGTAAGCCCCTTTGTGAGAAGATTTTTAAGGTCGCGCTTTTGAACTTCAACCAGCGGATTTTTACTTTTTTTATCCTTGATTACATCAATTTCGCGGATGTCCTTTTCGCCATTATCACCGCTGTACTGGGTGTCCAGAGAAACCAAACTGACAGCATTCGAATCGTTATGCAGTTTGCTGAACTCATTCATATCCACATTCAGCTCTTTCGCTGTTTCTTCTTTGGTAGGTTTTCGGCCAAGCGTGGCCTCAAGAGATTGAGATGCTCTGCCGAGACGATGAGCTCTTGCACGAACCAGTCGCGGAACCCAGTCCATATTTCGCAACTCATCAAGAATGGAACCTTTTATACGCGGCGAACAATATGTTTCAAATTTCACGCCGCGAGCAGGATCAAAAGCGTCAATAGCATCCATTAAACCAAAAATGCCGGCACTGGTAAGGTCATCTACTTCAACTTTATCCGGGAGTTTACTGTGGAGCCGTTCGGCGGCATATTTGACGAGATACCTGTAATTCTCCATAAGTAAATTGCGAGAATTATCGTCATGCTCTTTATGGAACTGTTCCCACACACTACTTATGTCTGCCTGCTGTTGTTGTTTGGTTTTCACAATATTCCTCCGTGAAAATATACGGCGTCATCCATAAATAACAAAATCAATAGCTGCTCCGACAAAAAAGACCGCTATCCTAAGCTGTTATCGACCTTTTGGGCCGCAACTTTAGAAGAACCAGTCAACAACCTTCTTAAAAAATCCATCTTCGCTTGTATTGGCTGCGCAACCATTATTCAATTTGGCCGCCAAAGCCACTAATGACGATGTTATTTGTGCCTTTGGGTAGGCCAAAACCACCGGTTTTCGCATTCTTACTGCATTATTCAGCCGTTCATCTCTAAGCAGTGTTCCAGCATCATACACATCAACCCCAAGAAAACGCTTGGCGACATTCGCTATTTGCTGATATGTTTTTTTGCCCTCAGCTATCGTTTTTGCCATATTAACTGTAACACTGATATGGCCTGTAAATTTATTTCCAGCGAGAACCTTAATCATCGCATAGGCATCCGTCATAGCAGTGGCATCCGGCGTTGTAACAACGAGAACATGGTCAGCAGCAAGGCAAAAACCAACAACTGATTTCGAAATACCAGCTGCGGTATCGATAACTATCATATCGTTGTCGTCCTGAAGACGAGACAGCTCTTTCAAAAGACGCTGACGCTGAAATTCGCTGACATTAGCCAGCCCTTCAAGACCCGAAGCACCGCAAATCACGCCAAGGCCACTCGGAGTAATGTGAACAATATCTTCAATACTCTTGCGACCGTTTATCATATGTGAAATGTTGTACTTGCTGTTAATATCCATAATAACATCAAGATTCCCCAAAGACATATCCGCATCAAGAAGCAAAACCTTCTTTTGTGAAGCAGCGAGACATATCGAGAGATTGGCTGATATATTTGTCTTGCCGACACCGCCTTTACCGCTTGTTACTGCCAGGATTTTTGCCCTGCGCTGGCAACTGTCCATCATTCGCCGTAAGAGAAAAGATTCCTTGCCTACCTGTTTACCTACCTGGCTCCCCGCCTTATCAGTCGAAAACATCTACTTCCTCCAGATTTCAAACGCCAGCTAATGCCAACGTTTATATTCTTCCCTTCCGTTAAAACTCACAAATAAAACCTAACTGACCACTTACAACTTATTATCTATAGCTATTCACAAATTGAAGCCATCGCCTGTTTTTGCCTTAATAATTCCGAGGCGATTCTCAAATTGAGTGAATTTTCCACAAGTTTATCGATTTGCAATTCGAGATATTCATCGCTGCTGCTTTCAAGAAGCTCTGCAGCATATCCATCAACTACCGGCTTTACTTCAAAATTGCCGCCGCTGCCGAATTTGATGTGCTCCGTATCGTATAAAACAAGCCGCTGATTATTAATATGCTCATCAATAGCACCGCTTAGCAAAATAGAAAATTCCTCAACCATCAAATCTTCAGGAACAAATTCCGGCTCGCCGGCGTTGTTCACATTGCTGATGAGTATATCCTGCCTGGCTTGTGTAAACTCAATTATCTTAACAAGAACTTCTGTTATATTATCCGTCATAGATGGCGAAAGTTTCATATCCTGTCCCCCGTAGCTGATTGTTTTTCTTGGCAGAATATGGATGTGAAAAAATATAAGCGGCCGGCGTAAATTGAAACCAATCGTCTTATCGGCAACTTATTCATCCCTGAATCCTGCACCTTCCCTGACTTTCTATTTGGAAAACAAATTAATTTGAACCGCCTGCCAACATCTGTTCGACAGTTTCCTCTCTACTCAAAATATCCTTTATCTCAACCAACGTCTTTGTTCTTTTGAGCTGAACTATCTTCGACAATCTTTGAAATACTGACTCGTCATACAATCGATGGCCGCCTTCTGTCCACTGCACCTCGCGGATAAGCCCCATTATCGTATAGTTGTGAATTGTCTGGCGAGAAAACGGCGTATAACGAACCAATTCTCCAATTCGATACAACTTGGTGGGTATGCACAAAGTTTGCTCATCGAGTACTGATTGCATTACTGAAAACTCCCTGTATTAAAAACTTCCTGTACCGAAAATCCTCTGTTCCAAATCAAAAACATAGAAATAGTATTTACGTTTTACAAAATGTAAATATTTACTTATCGGATGTCAAACTTTTTTTAATATTTTTGACTTTTTTTTGAAATTTTCCTCGGAAATTGGCTAAAAATCGCCTTGATAGCAAAAAATTACGATTTTTGGCTGCCCACAGAGGTAGTTGTGATTTGGCAGAAGTAACCAAAGCTGCTACTATCTGCCCTTATTGCATTGGAGCGTGGAAAAAACCATTTACAATCAAAACAAACCTTTCGCACAACTGCCATTAAAAAACAGCGATTTTTCCGTAATCAGAAACGCTTTTTACAAAATATGCCCCCCAAAACACCCGATAGATGGATATGAATGAAGTGTTAAATTATGGAATCATTGTGTAAATATTTTGGGAAAATCAGTTTGGGGAGTTATGACTGAAAACACTAACAATACCGAAAATACCAACAAGCATTCTTCGAGCAGGATTTCTTTGCTTGAACAGGTAACCCCTCTCGCAAGACAGATAAACTGTCTCGACATTGAACGCATAGCCAACATCTGCATAAAAAATATTCCCGATTTGGTAGGTGCGAAATTCGCGTCGCTGTACATTCTTGACGAAACAAATCACATATTGCATCTGCAAAAATACAATCATCCATTTGTGATAAACAAAATAGTTTCTTTAAATCAGAATCCACCATCGCCTATGGTAATGGCTATTAGCAGCAAGGATATAATCTTAACAGCTGACATAGACAAACACAAAAAACCAATAATAAGAAAATCGCAGCGTGCCTTTTCTGACAATTACAAAACAAACAATTGCGCCATCGCCCCGCTGATTTGCCAGGACAAAGTTGTCGGCGTATTAAATCTGGCGGATAAAACTGACGGCGAAAATTTTAATTGCGAGAACATCGCACTTATCGAATTATTCAGCCAGCTTATCGGTGCTTCCATCGGCAATATAAAGCTGTTTGAAAAAATACAGCGCCAGGCCACAACAGACGGCTTAACCGGCCTTACGAACCATAAAACATTTTACGAAGTGCTCGAAAGAGAGCTTTGGCGTTCTCGAAGATACGGCGGCAAAATAGCACTGATTATGATAGACATTGACAATCTTAAAAAAATAAATGACACCTACGGCCACCGCGCAGGCGATAAAGTCATTCTTAAAATCAGCAGGAAAATCAGAGAATGTATCCGGCAAATCGATACCGCTGCAAGATACGGCGGTGATGAATTCGCTGTGATACTACCCAACACATCCCTCGCCGATGCCACCGTTGTTGCCGAGCGTATGGTTGAGCAGGTTGCAAATTCACCCGTAATGTGGAAGAATAATTCGATATCATTATCAATCAGTGTCGGACTTGGCCAATACGATGCCGAATCAAATCCTGAAGACATAACCAGTCATTCTGACCAGGCCTTGTACACAGCCAAGCAAGCCGGCAAAAATACAGTTAAAATTTTCAACGCTTCCGGCAGATACAAACAAGAGTAAAACAAGCCAGAACGATTTTCTCTAACAGCGGAAATCTGACTTGTGTTTTTACTGATTGATTTGTTAGAAAATTTGAATTGTTCTAAGAACGCCATTGTGGCTTGCGAACCATAAGCGGCGGCATTTGCTGATGTTTTATTTTTCTGCCAATTGCGCTGACGCAGCCCTTATCGCTGGGATACCATTGAACGTTAAGCATCCGCGTTTTAAGGGACAGCTTACTTTTATTTATTTTACCAAACATTACCAATCCTTTTTTTTCACTAAGCGCAATTGCAGCTTAATCACTACTGCTATCGGTTAATTAATAAGGCGGCTTTTGTAAATTGTTTGTGGCGGTAATTTCAGAATCAAATATGCGGTAAACCAGTTGAGCAAATTTATTTATCGGATGTTTTTCCAGCTAACCGATTGCCTGTCGAGTTCAAGGAGTTCAGTTCGCTTAATCAGCCAGCTTTTGTCGGATTGTTTTCGCAGGTCGAGTTTTGCCTTAACCAGCAGAAATTGTTTGAATTCCTTATAAACATAGCTTTGTTTGTCAAACGCAACCAGTACCGTAAAAACAGCTGTCGCCTGAAAACCTGATTTTTCTATTACGAGATTGATTTTTCTGTTTTTTTCGACCAGCGGTTCAGCCAACAGCATATCGCAGTAATAAATAAAATCATCTTTGGTATTATGATACGAATCGCTATAGTTTTCGGAAATGATTGTCTGGATTGCTTTTGGATTTTCTTCTTCGACAGCTTTTATTCCGGCTGCGATTACGGAATTAATTTTTTCCAAATCGGTTTGAATAAGCCAATCAAATCCGAAGGCAGCTGCGATAAGAAAAACAGGAATAAGCAATTGCCACGAGCGTTTTTTATCCGGTGCAAAACTGCGGAAAGTCATTATTCCAAAAAAGACAACAACTGCTGCAATCAGAAGCGGCCAGGGTTTGTCAAAAATATCAAACATTTTTCATTCGCAAAATAAATGCGTTGTCAATTTCGCAGCGCCTGTATTGGTGATGGTATCCGTCCGCCGCGAGCTATGAGTTTTGGCGAAGCTGATTTTGCAACTTTCATAATCGGAGCCGAGCCCAACAATCCGCCAAAATGAACGATGTCGCCCTGCTTTTTGCCAGGAACAGGAATAACACGTACACCTGTGGTTTTATTATTTATTACTCCAATCGACAGTTCGTCAGCAATTATCGCCGAAAGCACTTCCGCCGGCGTATCGCCCGGCACAGCGAACATATCCATTCCAACTGAGCAGACACTGGTTAGCGCTTCAAGTTTTTCAAGATTTAATGAGCCGGACTTAACCGCTCGAATCATACCTGCATCTTCGCTGACGGGAATAAAAGTTCCTGACAATCCACCAATATTTCCCGAGGCCATCGCTCCGCCTTTTTTCACTGCATCCATCAAAAGTGCCAAAGCAGCTGTCGAGCCGGGAAGGCCAATTTGCTTAACGCCCATCGCTTCGATAATTTCAGCTACCGAGTCGCCGGCTGACGTTGTCGAGGCAAGTGAAATATCAACAATTCCAAAATCTATTCCCATAAGTTCAGCCATTTCTCTTCCTATGAGTTCGCCTGCTCGTGTGATTTTGAAAACGGTTTTTTTAATAACTTCGGAAAGCTGCGTTAAATCGCAGTCCGGATTTTGCAAAACAACATCCCGCACTACACCCGGCCCGGAAATACCGATATTCAATGAGTAGTCCGGCTCGCCAATTCCGTGATTAGCTCCAGCCATAAACGGATTATCCTCCGGCACATTTGCAAAGACAGCTATTTTTGCACAGCCGATTCCGTTTGGCGTTTTCGCAGCCAGCTTTTTAAGGATGTGTCCAAATTTCGCAACAGCATCCATATTCATTCCAGCTATCGTGGAGGCCAAATTCAAAAATCCGCAAACACGCTCGGTTTTTGAAAGTGCATCTGGAATTGCGTTGAGCAAATTCTCTTCGGCAGCTGTCATACCCTTTTGCACCATTGCCCCGAATCCGCCGATGAAATCAATGTCCGCTTTTTTCGCAGCTCTATCGAGTATTTTTGCAAGCCCCACTGCCGTTGAAATTTTCTTTGGCAAAGGTTCGAGTAAAAGTGAGGCCGGCGTAACGGCTATTCGCCGATTAGTTATGGGAATGCCATATTTTTGCTCGATAATATCTGCAAATTTATTTAAGAGTTTGCCTTTTTCGATAATGCGTTTTTCAATCCGCCCACCAAGCCCGCTCAGATTCCTATCCATACAATCTTTAAGATTTATACCGACAGTAACGGTGCGAATATCAAAATGATGGTCGAGCGTCATTTTTACCGTTTCAAATACTTCTTCAACCGATATTCGCATAATTATACCCTGTGCATTGCCTTGAAAATATTTTCATCCTGAAACGTAATATTGAGCGAAAGCTCTTTAGCTATTTTGTCGAGCTGCTTTAGAATTTTATCAATTCCAACAGATGCCTTTGCCACATCGACCGCCATCGTCATCACAAAATAATCCGCCATAATTTTCTGATTTACATCGAGAATATTTATATTTGCCTTAGCCATAGCTGCTGAAAGTTTTGCGATGATTCCGACCTTATCGATTCCGGTAACTGTTACAATGCAAATTTGATTTCTTTTTTCTTTTTTCTTTTTTGCCATTATTTACTCCCGGATTTATTTTCCAATTACTAGTGCTATGTCGCGGCTTAATTGATAGGTGTCATTCCTGCGAAAGCAGGAATCCAGTTTATTGAAGGTCTGGATTCCGCATCAAGTGCGGAATGACAACTGGTCAAATCACATGCGACAGAGTAGTAGCTTACCATTCTATTTGCTTTAGTTCCTGTGTTTTTTTATGGTTGGTTCTATCGCAAATCAGCGACGTTACTGTAATGAAGCCATCAGCCAGCGAAATCATATCCGACTTTTCCGAATAGCTGTTATGCTGATTTGCCACCATCTGAAAAACACGTTGTCCCTGCTCGTTTTTCTTTTCGATATAATTTTCATCAAA
>JAGLSG010000048.1 GCA_023135865.1 Planctomycetota bacterium
AAACAACAAAAAATGGCTGGAAATTTTTGAAAGCTGCTCGATAAATCCCAAAGCTCGGCCGGAAAAACTTTCACCTGAAGATTATATCGCAATTGCGAATATGTTTGGTCAACATTCAAACTGAAATTATTGACAATCCGGCGAAGATAATTTACAATCGCCGCCAGAATCTGTTTCAAAACTGCTTTCGTGCAGATTGCAGTTTTTAAACCGGTTCTGAGTGATTGGGGAATAGTGTAACGGTAGCACGACTGACTCTGAATCAGTTACTCCAGGTTCGAATCCTGGTTCCCCAGTGGTTCGACGCGGCAGAAGGCTAAAAAGCCATCTGCCTTGCTCACCATCTGTTTAGTCGAACCATCCCGAGCAAGCGACGAACGAAGTCCTTGCCAAAGGACGAAGTGAAGAGCACGTCGAGGGATAAAATGTGGTATGTATATATTTTAGAATGCCAAAATAAAGCATTATATACAGGGGTAACCAATAACATAAAACGCCGATTCAAAGACCATCAAGCAGGCAATGGCGGTCATTACACAAGTTATAACAGACCCAAGAGAATTTTATATACGGAGGGATTTGAAAATAAATCAAAGGCAGAAACCAGAGAACAACAAATCAAACGCTGGAGCAGAACCAAAAAATTAGCGTTAATAAAAGGCGACAAGGAAAAATTGGTAAATCTAAGTAAGTCGAGAGACTGACAATCAGCCGGTACTGACAACCAATCGAAGCTGGAAAAACAAAACTCAAATAACACATCATAGTTGTACATAGAATACGAAAGGATAGAGAATATGAAAAAGCTATTTATTATAAGTTGTATTTTGCTGTTGACGATTGGCTTGTTTGCCCCAGGCTGTGAAAAAAAAGACATCACTTATGAAATTATCAATACTCAAACTTTTCGAGATATTAAGCGCAGTCTTGATGTCAGGTTGAATAAGAAGGTGTCAGAAGAAACCCTCCGAGCCATTGCTCTTAAATTGAAGGCACAAGATTCGAGGAAATATGAACGTACATTTATATGTTACTATCTCCCAGATATGGAGATTGGTACTGGCGCATGGGCTACTACGCACTTTAATCCTAATCTCGACATTCGAATACTTGGGTTCACATCCGAACAAGAGAAAAATCTGAAACAGCGATCCGATGATCCGTCGCGAGAAGTAATTGGTAGTTGGCTCGATGAAAGCCCATTCATCGGAAAGAAGTACACTGTATTTCGCCAAAACGGCAAATTATTCATGGAATACATGTTCGAAGATGGTGGAACCCTCAAGATGGAAATTGTTGAGAAATTTTCAGATAAAGGTAGAGCGTTTCGTAAAAACAAAGGCAACAATAGAGAGTATTATTTAATTGACTCACAAGGAAATCTACAGGTATGGGACTGGGACCAAGAGGAAGAAGTTTTGGTAACAACTGCGAAGAAAATCGGTGGCTAACACAAGGTGTTGTGGTGTTTGTGGCTTACATTCAGGCATCATAAGCATACGTTTACAACAAATCAAATTCCGCGATAATCGGGGTGTGGTCACTGGGACGCTCAGCAAAACGAGGCCGCTTGTCAATCCAACAATTAGTCGATTTTGCAGCCAGCAATTTTGTGGCCATAATGTGATCCAGCCGCCAGCCAAGATTGCGGCCAACAGAATCCTTCATTCGGTAATCCCAAAACGTATATCGGCCAGATTCCCTACAGTGCATTCTAAATACATCAACAAAGCCCCACTTCATAATTTCGGCCAAACGCTTATGAACTTCGGGATGAAAACAAACATGGCCAGCCAAACGAGCCGGGTCGTGAACGTCAATTGGCTCAGGAGCAATATTCAAATCGCCAACCCAAACAACCGGCTCGGTCGGCTTGAAATTCTGAGCGAAAAATTCCAGCAAACGCTCAAACCAATCCAATTTGTATTGAAATTTTTCAGATTCAGGCGAATCGCCCTGTGGAATGTAAGTATTGACAATCGATATGCCGCCAATTTCAGCTTTGAGCAATCGTGGAGCATCTTTAGGTTCATCGTCAAAACCAGATATTACATTCGTAATTTCACTTCTGCTGAAAATCGCTACGCCATTATAACTTTTCTGGCCTTTGAAAACATATTTATAGCCAATCTCATCAAACGCATCAGCTGGAAAATCCACATCCTGAACCTTGGTTTCCTGGACACATAAAACATCAATTTTGGTTTGACTGAGCCAATCGAGAACAATCGGCAAGCGAGCACGGATAGAATTGACATTAAAACTGGCAATTTTCATTTGATATTTTCAAGAGCAAAGCAATTTATCAGGCAAACTCTTCAATTTCAGCTTTTTTATATCTGTCTTTGGAAGGTATATCTTTTATCTGCAATGGTCGTGCATTTGCTCGCCCAGAATCGGTTTGCTCTGCCTCATTTTCAGAAACTTTATCAACTATGGCATAGCTTTCAACTATAGTAAGCAAGCTCAGCATAAAACTAAGCGTGCTTTCAGCACCCTGATTGACATTAACGCCATCTGCGGAAAGGCCGTCATTACAACCCTTGCTCCTGAAATCGTAGAGCGGAATCTGCAAATCATTCTCGCCAAGAAACCAGTCAAAGGCCCTTCTCTGAAGTGCAGCAAACTTTTTATCCTGCGTAGCTTGATAAGCGGCACTTAGCATCATAACAGTACTTGCAGCTTCGAGCGGCTGCTGGTCAAAATTAGCTTTTGTCTTGCCGCGCCTATACCAACCCTTACAACCAATGAAACTAAAATGTCGGCTATTAAAAGTTGTTTCCAATAAAAATTCGCACGTCTTTTCAGCAACTTCCAAATACCTTTCATCTTTCAGTGTAAGATAAGCAGCAAAAAGAGCATGCGGCAAAACAGCATTGTCATAAGCCATTATATCTTCAAACCACTGCCAGTCAGGATGGCTGTTTTTTTCGTACAAAGCCACCAGTTTATCAGCGGCAAGAGCCAATTGTCTCTTGATTTCGCTTGCTCCGCCAAACTGCCTGAGATAATCAGACATTCCCAATATCGAATAAGCCATACCTCTCGGAGATTGCCTGGCAACATGAATTACCGATTTATCGAAGCAATCTTTTATTATAGACAAGTGCGAAGGTGATGGCGGTTTTGCCACAACGGTCCCAAACGCCCAGAGCACCCTTCCGAGAGCATCGTTAAACGGTTCTGGTTCCTGCCATGTTCTGTCAAAATTCATAAAGTTCCTGATTGTGCCGTCACTATTTTGTGAATGCAGAACAAAAGACAAATATGTATCGAAAAGTTTGCGAACAGACGGCTGTGGATATTGTGCGTAATATTTGACCATTGCAATTACAGCTCTTGCATTATCGTCTGTGCAGTAGCCGTGAAAACGATCGGGAATTGTAAATTTTGCGTGCTGATACATACCCGTATCGTCAGTTAATTTTTCTATGTGTTTTAACGACGGCTCTGGAACTTCAATAGTCGCAATAGTTTCAGTCTCTTGTTTCGATGCCGCAAAAGACACAGGAAGGCGAGATTTCTTTGCACTAAACAGCTTCCAATATGCCTGACCAATTTTAGGCCATGTTTTCGACCTGCCGTAATCGTAAGCCCTTCTTCGCAGTGAGTAAAACAACGAATCATCTTTAAGAATAGATATTATTTCCTGAGCCATCTGCTTTGAATCGCCGAACGGCACCAGTTTGCCGCGGCCATCAGCAAGAAGTTCTTCGGCTGCCCAGTAAGGAGTGGAAACAACCGCTTTTCCCGTACCAACTGCAAAAGATAAAGTTCCACTGGTCAACTGCTCTTTGTTCAGATACGAAGTAACATAAATATCGGCTGCACATAAAAAGTTGTGAAGTTCACTTCCGCCTACAAAGCGATTATGAAATATCACATTATCCTGCAAACCCAATTCATTTACCATCCGCTGCAAACCAAGTCTATATGATTCACCTTCACGCTCCAATACAACCGGATGCGTCATTCCAAGAATTATGTACAAAACGGATGGGTCAGCTTTAACTATATCAGGCATAGCACGCAGCATAACTTCTATGCCTTTGTTCTGATTCAGCAGACCAAAAGTCAGGATTGTTCTTCGTCCTTCTATACCAAATTTATGCTTATAATAATTACTGTCAACAAAAGACAAATCAGGGATTCCGTGCGGAATCAACTGTACCTTTTTGCCGGATATGCCGTAAATATCTCTGAGCATAGTCAGGCCATGCTCATTCATAACGATTACTTTGTTTGATGCGGCACAAACGTCAATCAAAGATTTTTCATAAGCAGCATTGGGATTATTAAGAACTGTATGCAGAGTCGTTACTATAGGAGTTTTCAGCCGTTTTAAGAGCAAGGTCAAATATGAACCGGCATCACCGCCAAAAAGGCCAAACTCGTGCTGTATAGAAACCATATCAACATGACTGAAATTTATATAATCAGCTGCACAAATATAATCGCTTTTAACATCTTTGCGAATTTCAAATTTTACGGGTTCCTTATAATGATTCCCCTCATCTGTGCGCATCGCAACTACCAGCGGCTCAAAGCCACCCCTGGCAGCAAGAGCTGTGTTCTCGATAAGATCCGATGTAAAAGTTGCAATTCCGCACTTTCTTGGTAGAAAAGAAGATACAAACGCAACTTTCTTTGTGGAACTTTTTGCCATTCGAAACTCCCCTTTTAGAATAAACGCAGGATTAATACCGTGATTTTAAGAGCATCGCAGCAAACTGTCAAGCTATAATTGCCGCAGGGTAATTCGTTTACCGTAAGCAAGAAAGCCAAAATTCCTGCGTTTTTAGTAATTTTTACTGATTTTTTACCAACAAAAGCACAACAATTTCGTGTAATATACTGCCTATGAAAAAATATAATGAAAAATCAGCTCGCAGTTTTTAATATAGCTTGGAAAATTTGGGCTAATGAAAAATATATTCAAAAACATAACAAATACAATCGGTCATACGCCTTTGGTGGAAATAAATAAATTGGCTCCAGAAAAAACAACTATTCTGGCAAAAATCGAATCGTTTAATCCATGCGGAAGTATAAAAGACAGAATCGCCCTTTCGATGATAGAAGATGCAGAAAAAAAAGGGCTTATAAAAAAAGATACAACCATAATTGAACCAACCAGCGGTAATACCGGAATAGGGCTTGCCTGCGTTTGTGCAGTCAAAGAATATAAACTAATTTTAACTATGCCGGAATCTATGAGCATTGAAAGAAGGAAATTATTAAAATTATTCGGAGCAGAAATTGTGCTAACACCCGCCGAACAGGGAATGACCGGTGCAATAAAAAAAGCTGAGGAATTGATAGCTGAAAATTCAAACTCATTTATGCCGCAACAATTTAATAATCCGGCTAATCCTGAAATTCACAGACAAACAACCGCAAAAGAAATCATAGATGACAGCGACGGAAAAGTTGATATATTTATCGCAGGAGTTGGAACAGGCGGAACGTTAAGCGGCTGCGGTGAAATTCTGAAAAAACAAAACAAAAATCTAAAAGTAATCGCAGTAGAACCCAAAGATTCACCAATACTATCCGGCGGAAAACCAGGGCCTCATAAAATTCAGGGAATAGGAGCCGGATTCATACCGGAAATTTTAAATACCAGCGTAATAGACGAAATCATACAAATCTCAAGTAAGGATGCCATAAAAACAGCAAGGCAGCTGGCAGCAAAAGAAGGAATACTGGCCGGCATAAGCTCCGGAGCGGCAATGCAAGCTGCAATTGAAGTTGCGCAGCGAAAAGAAAACTATGGAAAAACAATAGTAGTCGTCCTGCCGGACACAGGCGAAAGATATATCTCAACTGAAATGTTTCAATAATAAACTTTTGCTATGCGAAAGGGTTTGGAAATGAAAAAAAACAAACTAACAAATAGCAAAATAGAAAAATTAGTTGGCCAAATCGCTCATACATATCGTGGAGATTCAGGCACTAACTTCATTAACGTTTCCAATCTTCCGGCTCGTGATAAAATATTAAAAATACTTGATATGCTGATTGAAGTTATTTTTCCCGGCTATACAGGAAAGAGAACTATAACAAAATCAAATATAAACTTCATCGTTGGCGACCTTCTCTGTCAAATTTACAGCAACCTCTGCGAACAAACTGAGCTGGCTTATAAACACGGATGCAGAATCAAAAAATGTGATGGCTGCGATTGCGAAACAATGGCTGAAAACGTAGCCGAACATTTATTAAAACAGCTCCCGAAAATCAGAGAGCTTCTGAAAGGTGACGTTGCTGCAGCTTTTGATGGCGACCCGGCTGCCAAATCACATGAAGAAATTGTGATAAGTTATCCCGGAATAACAGCCATTGCGATATATCGCATAGCTCACGAATTACATCTGAAAAATGTTCCGCTAATACCGAGAATAATGAGCGAGTGTGCTCACTCCAAAACCGGTATAGACATTCATCCGGGCGCAAAAATAGGAAAAAACTTTTTTATCGACCATGGAACCGGCGTTGTAATCGGCGAAACCACAATCATAGGCGATAATGTGAAAATCTATCAGGGAGCTACGCTTGGAGCAATGAGTTTTCCAAAAGACAAAAGAGGAAGAATAATCAAAGGCGGCAAAAGACATCCGACAATAAAAGACAACGTTACAATCTACGCTGAGGCAACTATACTTGGCGATGTTATCATCAGCGAAAACGCTATAATCGGCGGAAATGTGTGGCTAAAAGAATCAATTCCAGCCGGCGTTACCGTTACAACGGCAAATTCAGAACTGGTTTACACAAAAAATAAAAACAAAAAGTAAAAAACAAAATAAAAAAATGAGCGAAAAATTAATCGAAAAAATAAATGAACTAAAACAGCAACGCAAAGCAATAATACTTGCGCACAATTATCAGCCGGGTGAAATTCAGGACATAGCTGACTTTTGCGGCGACTCACTCGGTCTTAGCATAAAGGCAGCGCAAACCGATGCGGAAGTAATTGTATTTTGCGGCGTACTATTTATGGCTGAAAC
>JAGLSG010000049.1 GCA_023135865.1 Planctomycetota bacterium
GCCGGCTGCCCTATGGCTGATATGATAACTGCAGAACAATTGATAAAACTAAAACAGAAGCATCACGATGCACTGGTTGTGTGTTACGTCAACAGCACGGCAGAAGTCAAAGCCGAAAGTGATTACTGCTGCACAAGTGCCAACGCTGTTGAAGTGGTAAATTCTCTGCCAAAAAACAAAGCTGTTATATTTGTGCCGGATAAAAACCTCGGCCAGTTCGCCGCAGAAAAAACCGAGCGAGATATTATACTCTGGCCGGGCTACTGCCACGTGCATGTATCAATAACCGAAGATGATATAAAAGATAAAAAAACAAAATATCCGAATGCAATTATCTTGACTCATCCTGAATGTCCCAAAACAGTTAGAGACCTATCAGATGAAATACTCAGTACCAGCCAGATGTTAAAATATGTTCAAAAAAATTCCGGAAAACAATTTATCATCACCACTGAAATTGGGATAATCCATACACTTAAAAAACAAAACCCCAATACGGAATTTATCGCCGCGACTGAAAAAGCAATTTGTCCGAATATGAAAAAAATAACACTGGAAAAAGTCCTCTGGGCACTTGAAGATATGCAATATGAAATAACCGTGCCGGAACAAATAAGACAAAAAGCAAAAAAGGCACTTGATAGAATGGTAGAAACTCTGCCAGCAGAATAGCAATGACAAATAGCGAAGAAAATTCAGTTGGCCCCGTTAGAAACTCTACAGAGCCGGAACTTGCTTGCAGAAATGAAAGTATTTCTAACGGGGTTGGCCTCGTGCAAACCGAGATTTTACGGGTTGTCGAGCCGGACAAACCGCTTGAATTAAAGTGCGGCAAAAAGCTCACGCAGGTTGACGTTGCCTATGAAACTTACGGCAAGCTCAATGCAGCAGGTGATAATGCAGTTCTGATTTGCCACGCTTTAAGCGGCAATGCCCACGTAGCCGGAAAAAATAGGCCGGATGACAAAAAATACGGCTGGTGGGATGTTATGGTTGGGCCTGGCAAGGGCATCGATACAAATAAATATTTTGTTATATGCTCCAATTTTCTCGGTGGCTGCAGCGGAACTACAGGGCCTGGCTCAATAAATCCCGAAAGTGGCAAACCATACGGCTTGGATTTTCCGATTATCACCATTGCTGATATGGTTAAGGTGCAAAAATTATTGCTCGACAAACTGAATGTAAAACAGCTTCTTGCGGTAATCGGCGGCTCAATCGGCGGAATGCAAACCCTGCGATGGTCTATCGACTATCCTGACTTTGTTAAAGCCGCTGTGCCAATAGCTACAACTACGCACCTCGGCGCTCAATCGATTGCCTTTGATGCGGTTGGAAGAAATGCTATACTCGCTGACCCTGATTTTGCAGCCGGCCAATATACTCCCGAAAAGTCTCCAAAAACAGGCCTGGCAATAGCAAGAACTATTGGCCACATAACCTATCTTTCAGAAGAAGCGATGCGGGAAAAATTCGGCCGGCAATTGCGAAACGCAAAAAAATACAGCTACGACTTCGATTCCGAATTTGCCGTCGAAACATATCTCGATTATCAGGGACAAAGTTTTGTGGAAAGATTCGATGCCAACAGCTATCTATACATAACCAAAGCAGCTGATTACTTCGACCTTAAAAGAAACAATGACTCACTGGAAAAAATCTTCGCTAATACAAAATGTAAATTCCTCGTGGTTAGTTTCGCCAGCGATTGGCTGTTTACGCCAAAACAATCGGAAGAAATAGTAAATGCACTATCAGCGGCAGATAAAAATGTCAGCTACTGCAATATCGATTCGCCAAGCGGCCACGATGCCTTTCTGCTCGAATACAAAAAACTCGGGGTCGCCGTTGGCGGTTTTCTCGACGCAACATATTATCAGATTACAAATCCCAACAAGTATATCTTCAAAAATTTCCAATGTCAGCACACAAAAAAAACTATCCATCACGCAACAAGAGCAAGAATCGACTATGAATTGATCGAATCACTGATAAAGCCAAACAGCAAAGTATTGGATGTTGGCTGCGGCAATGGAGAACTACTGGCAAGACTGGTTGACGATAAAAATATCACTGCAAAAGGCATAGAAATAAACCAGGAACTCGTAACTCACTGCATAAGATGCGGAATAGCTACAATACACAGAGATATCGAGCGAGGTCTGGAGCAATATGCCAACAACAGCTTTGATTATGCGATACTTTCGCAAACACTGCAAACGGTAAAAGAACCCCAAAAAGTTCTCGCTGAATTATTAAGGGTAGCAAAAAAGGTAATTGTCAGTTTTCCAAATTTTGCCAACTGGAAATGCAGAACACAATTGTTTTTCGGCGGCAACGCCCCTGTAACAAAACAACTGCCATTTAGTTGGGATAATTCGCCTAACATACATTGCCTTTCACTAAAGGATTTTGAAGGGTTCTGCAAAAAACTAAATGTTAAAATCGAAAAAAGAATTCCGCTGATTAACAACCGGCTAAGTCCCGTTAAATTCGCACCTAATCTTTTTGCTGAACAGGTAATTTACGTAACGAGCAAGGAGTAAAATATGGATGAAAATATCAAATATCATTTGGATACACTCGCCCTTCACGCCGGCCAGCAGCCGGATAGTGAAACACTTAGCCGAGCTGTACCAATATATCAGACCAGCAGTTATTGTTTTAAAAACAGCAAGAATGCTGCGGAACTTTTTGCTCTCGAAAAATTTGGGAATATTTATACACGGCTGACGAATCCAACTACAGATGTATTGGAAAAACGACTCGCTGCAATGGAAGGCGGCGTTGGCGGACTCGGCTTCAGTTCGGGAATGGCTGCAATTACAGCAGCAATTCTGAACGTCTGTAAATCAGGCCAGCATATAGTTTCATCAAATTCACTCTACGGAGGAACTGTTACACTATTCGGCCAGACGCTTGCCAAATTGGGAATCGAAACAACTTTTGTTGAGCCAGACAGATTAGAAAATTTCGCCGAAGCAATCAAGGACAATACCCGTCTGATTTATATTGAAACTATCGGCAATCCGAAAAATAACATTTTGGAATATAAAGAAATAGCTGACATTGCACACAAAAATGGTATTCCAGTGATTTGTGACAATACAGCTGCTACGCCGATTTTGTTTCGCCCTATCGAACATGGTATTGATATTGTCGTACACAGCTGCACAAAATTTATCGGCGGACACGGAACAAGTATCGGCGGAGCTATTATCGATTCGGGAAAATTCGATTTCAGCAATGGCAAATATCCGGAATTAACCGAGCCGGACAAGAGTTATCACGGCGTAAAATATGTCGAAAATTTCGGCGAACTGGCATACATAATAAAAGCAAGAACTCAACTGCTGCGGGATATGGGCGGATGTATGTCACCGTTTAATGCGTTTCTGTTTTTGCAGGGCATTGAAACGCTTCACCTGAGAATGCCGAGACACTGTGAAAATGCACTGAAACTTGCAACGTGGCTCGAAAAACAGTCGCAAATCAGCTGGGTAAATTACCCCGGCTTGAAATCGCATTCGGATTATGAAGCTGCAAAAAAATATTTACCAGATGGTCAGGGAGCGATTCTTGGCTTCGGAATAAAAGGCGGCAAAAAAGCTGGAATCAAATTTATAAACAGCGTTAAACTGGCCAGCCATCTTGCCAATATCGGCGACAGCAAAACGCTCGTCATTCATCCAGCAAGCACAACGCATCAGCAATTAACGCAGGACGAACAAATTGCTGCCGGCGTAACAGAAGATTATATTCGAGTTTCAACAGGCACAGAACACATCGATGATATAATTGCTGACTTTGAACAGGCGTTAAAAAATAGCGATTAGTATTCCCACTTCAGCGGGAATAACGAAATACCCGTCTTCGCTGAAGCTACGACGGGCAGGCGAGATACGAATAACGAGGCACGAGAATATGTGGGATTATACGGAAAAAGTTAAAGACCATTTTTTTAATCCGAGAAACGTCGGCGAAATAAAAAAACCAGACGGTATTGGTGAAGTCGGCTCTCTTGCCTGCGGCGACGCACTAAAGCTGACTTTCAAACTCGATAAAAATGGAAAAATAGCTGATGCCAAATTCAAAACTTTCGGCTGCGCAAGTGCCATAGCAACTTCATCTGTACTAACTGAAATAATCAAGGGAATGACAATTGAAGAAGCAGCAAAAGTAACAAATAAAGATATAGCTGATTATCTTGGCGGACTGCCGGAACAAAAAATGCACTGCTCGGTGATGGGAAGAGAAGCACTCGAAGCGGCAATCGAAAACTATCGAACTGGCGGCAAGAAAAAGCACCTGCTTAAAGGTAAAGTCGTCTGCACCTGCTTTGGCGTAACCGAAGACGAAATCGAAACAGTAATCCGCGAAAACAATCTGACAACTGTCGAACAAGTTACAAATTACTGCAAAGCTGGCGGCGGATGCGGCGGATGCAAAGGCGAAATAGAAAAAATAATACAAAAAATTCAGGGCGATAAATCAAAAGAGATAGCCCCGCCAAAACTGCGACACGCCGAAAAACTGACCAACATTCAAAAGATACAACTGATTCAGCAGACAATAAATGAAGAGATTCGCCCAGCTCTTCGTGCTCACGGCGGAAATATCGAACTAATAGATGTGGAAGGAAATAAAGTCATCGTGGCTTTCAGGGGTATGTGTGCCCAATGCAAATTAACAGAATTTACAATGAAGGACGTAGTCGAAGCAAAACTTAGAGAATTCGTTGCAAAAGAGCTATTCGTAGAAGAAGACATTGAATCAGCAAACCAGCCGCATAATCACAGAGAATAAAAATGAAAACAATATATTTCGACAACAACGCAACAACAAAATTAGCTGAAGAAGTATTCGCCGAAATGCAGCCGTATTTTTGTCAGCTTTACGGCAACCCTTCAAGTATGCACACATTCGGCGGACAAGTCGGAAATAAAATCCATCAGGCACGCCAGCAAGTAGCAAAATTACTCAGCTGTGATTCAAGCGAAATTATTTTCACAAGCGGCGGCACTGAAAGCGATAATGCAGCTATCAAGGGTACACTGGCAGCTGTGCCAAACAAACACAAAATTATAACCACCCGCGTTGAACATCCGGCTGTTCTGACTGTGTGCAGAGAAATGGAAAATTACGGCTACACAGTTGTGGAATTACCAGTCGATAAAAAAGGCCGGCTCGATATGGAGCAGCTTGAAAGTGAAATCGACGATAATACGGCACTTATTACCATAATGTACGCAAACAACGAGACTGGCGCAATTTTCCCAATCGGTAAAATCGCTGAACTGGCCGCTGAAAAAGGGGTAATATTTCACACCGATGCGGTTCAGGCGGTTGGCAAGATTGAACTTGACCTGAGGGAAAGCAATATAGATTTATTGAGTTTATCCGGCCATAAATTGCATGGGCCAAAAGGAATAGGCGTTCTTTACGTAAAAAAAGGCACGAGAATATCGCCGTTTATTTCAGGCGGCCATCAGGAATTAAATCGCAGAGCTGGAACTGAAAACGTGCCGGGAATAATCGGTCTCGGCAAAGCGTGCGAGATGGCAGCTGAAAATATAAAGCAGGAAAACGAAAAGGTAAAAAAACTTCGAGACAAACTCGAAACCGCCCTTTTGAAAAAATGTCCCGACACAATGCTAAACGGCAACAGGGAAAATCGCCTGCCAAACACAACCAATATCAGCTTTGAATATATTGAAGGCGAAGCCATTTTACTTATGCTGGATAAATTTGGTATTTGTGCTTCTTCGGGTTCTGCCTGTACTTCCGGCTCACTGGAACCAAGCCATGTTTTGCGTGCGATGGGTGTGCCGTTCACCGCTGCTCACGGCTCGATTAGATTTAGTTTAAGCAGATACAACACTGAAGAGGAAGTGGATTACACAATCGAAAAAATGCCGCCTATAGTCAAAAAACTTCGCGAACTCTCGCCATTCGTAACAAAATAAAAAACAGGTTACGCAATACGATATACCCAATACGCATCACGAAAAACTACCGAAGGAGGGACTTGAACCCTCACCCTGT
>JAGLSG010000005.1 GCA_023135865.1 Planctomycetota bacterium
TGTCGTCATTTGTTGAGCTATTGTGACAATGGTATCGAGCTTCAGACATATGCAGGTATTATTGCCTGCTTATTGATCGCTTTGTATACGGGGGTATCTACCGTCTTAATAAAAAACTTCAGAAAGAAGATAAGTAGTGAAGTCTAAACTGACAATATATTTAATTGTATTATTAGTTTCAGGTGTTGGGAATACATATTACGATGTTGCCTGGTCAACAACATCAGGTACTTATACATATTGTAAAACTGAAGGAAATGGTATCGTTTACCAGTGGTGGTATATGTACGATTCTGGTGGTGGCTGGACTGTTTGTCCAGATCAAGATGGTACACATACCCCTCAATAATAAACGGATGGTGTAATGATTGAGTTGCATAAGAAAAAGGAGGTGTAGCTATGGAACTTAAAAAACTTTTGATTCCATGTGTAGCTGTGGTTGTAATCTAGCTCGGGCTTAAAATGATTGGTGTGGATACGTTTGTATCCTTTAATTCAAAACATGAGGATAGAGGTGGCTGGATAGATGATTATGATTTGATGACGAGCAATAATAGTCCTGAAGATATTATAGGAATTTCTTTGCCGGAGTCAGCAACTGATGTGCACACATGGGCTTTGGGTGAATTTTCAAACGATCTGCAATATAAGTATCATTGGCTAACTGCTTCAATCCCAAAGGATGATTTTGATAATTTGATCAATCAAATCGAGGCTGTTTATGAACCCGATTTATTACAACTTCTACCAGATGCCTTAAAATGTAGCGTGGATGACTTTAGACAACACTGGAATGTGTCAAATAATATTAGTGAAGATACTTTTTGGAGAGAAGATCAAAATAAAGAAACATATCAAGTGTTTAAATATGAAAACAGTAAAATGTATATTAAGAAAATAACTAAGTATCTTGTAAAACAAGATGATAAAGGTGTTTTAATTTATAAAAAATTATTGAAAGAATAGGTGGCGATTTAAACATAATTAGAAGGAAACCCAATCTTAAATTGGGTTTCCTTTCGAGTGAATGCTTCTATTTATTTTCCCATAGTAGGCTAATACCACTTCTGTCTGCTCTAAGTATTGAGAAACCAGTACCCCAACTAAGTGGATCCCAACCACTTGAAAAAGATAATCCCAAGCCTACTTCGAAAGCTGGAGGCAGTTCAAATTTCCAGTCAATAGTTGCTTCAATGGGGCCTTTTTTATGAAGTATTATTGATGCCCCTAAGCTACCGCTAACGTCTATTTGGCCTGTTTCAAGATTGAACTTAATTGTCTTAGATATGCCACCTGTGCCAGAGCCTGGGCCTGTTGAGCTGCCCGTATAAGTAACACCTGTTTTGTAGCTGATATTGAGAATAAGAAACTTGCTTTCTAAGGCAAATTTAACATTAGGCCATTTCTTGAGCATGGGATGGTTGCCGAAGGGTAATTCCAGTTCGGCGGCACCGCCTATGTAATTGTTAATGAAAGAGGAGGCAATAACACTTCCCACAGCTATCGCAGTCAAAGCACTTTTCGCTTTCGAGTATTGCAAATAACTCCGCCCTATATCTATTGCTCTCATCATCGTCTGCATATTCATGTTGAATGTTAGTCCGGCAAGACTGAACTCAAACATGCCCGTTGGGTCAATAGAGTTAATCGGATTACAGTGTACATAGAGGTACTTATGCAAACTTTGTGGATCCTGGCGGTTACCGGCGAACGGATCCATTCTGTTGAATAAGCCATTTGCGGGGCTATACCATCTTGCTCTTAAGTAATACTGAGCAGCGTCACTGTCATACCATTCACCTGAATACAAAAGATTGGTTGATGCCGATGTAGAGTCTAAACGATTGCCGTAAGCATCATAATTATAACTTTCAGTGATAGCTCCTGTATTATCAGCAAGATGACGTACTGAACCATGTCCGTCATACAGGAAGTATTTTGGATTGTTGCTACCGGTCGCCTGTGCAATTACATCATGGCCAATCACAAAGATAGTATTCGAATCACCAATTTCCTTAAAGACCTGCGCATAGCTTTAACGCGGACTGTTTCTGTTTATTTAATTGTCAAAAAGCTAAGAAAGAATGAAAAGTAGAAAAATTTCTACTCAAAGGATTTATAACCAATTACTACTGGATGGAGTTTTCAGTAGCAACAACAATCTTTTCTTTAATTTTCAGGAACAACAACAGACTGTATTGATTTCCTAATTTTATTAGGAAGCGTTTGAGGAAACGGAACAGGAGCAGAACTCTTAAACTTTTTACCGCTCTTCGTTGTAATAACAAAAATATCACTGCTTTTCCAACCTCGTCCTTTATGAACGACTGTAACGTTTGCGACTTCTGAGTTAGGAATTTTTACTTCACCCTTAGGCCAAAGATACTCGACTACAATTTCTGTACCATCATTTATTTTGAGTGAATAGAAATGTGTATATGATATCATATAGCCCACCCAAATTAAAAGAATTGCTATTGGTAAAGGCCAAATAATCAACAAAAACAATGTCTTGCTCTTGCTTTTTGATAAGAACTGTTTTCCTGGTATACCTAAAGTAAATAGCCATCTACAAAACAAAGCAACAAAGAATATACTAAGACAAAGCAGCAAAATAAATAACGCATACGCCCACGATCGACTTCCAAAATCCAATGTCTCAGTCACAATTTGAACCCCTTGATAAAGCCTTCTTGTCTACATTAATTTTATGCGTCATAGTAGCTTTGTCAAGAATTATTTAAGTTCCAAAAGATCAAAAGTTAATCTTCATTTTGGGAATCTCCAAAAAACGAGGCCAAAACAGATGCTGTCTCACTTTGTAAATTAAAGAGAACGGTTCCAACGCTACTCGGCAAATTACTATTAAGGAAAATTCCAAGTTGCATTCGGAAAATTGAATCAGGATTAGCTGAATTTGCTAATTCTAATGTACCATTTTCTTGAAGTTTCTTCAATATGCCTTGACAATCTTCGGCAAATGAGTTGCTGAGTCTTCCGATCGCTCCAGTTTCAATCCAAGCCAAAGGAATTCCCAATGCTAAATTGGCTAAAAATACGACTTTTATTGCTTCTATATCAGGTGCACGGCCATGTTTAAGCTTAAATTTCACCATATAAGAAACCGTTCCTAAAAGTGACCGCCCATCACCTAATGTCAGTACTTGCATAAAGTTTGCAACTCCGCTTCTCATGCCTGCTTTTACCAAACCTCTTGCTAACGTCCTACTACCTTTACCTAACAAGGGGCCTCCAATAAGACCGATGATAGCACTAACAAGTGAATTAATCATTATAACCTTAGGATCACGTTCGCCCGCAAGAATATCAAAACCTACACTCAAAGAAGCTGAAATTGCTATCGATATTGAAACTTCGCCTATACTAAACATTCCGGTTGGATCAATTCCGTTAATCGGATTGCAGTGTACATATAGATACTTATGCAAACTCTGTGGATCCTGGCTGTTTCCGGCGAATGGATCCATTCTGTTGAATCTGCCATTGGCGGGGCTATACCATCTTGCTCTTAAGTAATACTGAGCAGCATCGCTGTCATACCATTCGCCGGAATACAAAAGATTGGTTGATGCCGACCTGCAAAACCAGACTGGACCAATGAGCGGGACAGAGGAGCTTTTGCCCACTATTGGTGGCGTCGGATGGGCTGGTGGACTAATCAAGACAGTCTCCATTTATACACTCTGAAGATTGAAGTGAGTGCATGGAAAGCAGTTTATGGAGCCGTCGGGATGGACAGCACTTGGTTTGAAGGCTCCCATACAGAAGGAAGGTAATCGTCGCCAACAAACTTTTTTCTGTAATGAAGATTATGAGGCATATATTTCTCTTATGGCGGATTGGTGTTCACGTTTAGGCGTAGAGATATGGTTTTACTGTTTGATGCCTAACCATGTGCATTTGATAGCAGTTCCAGAATCAGAAGACGGCTTACGCAGGGCTATCGGCGAGACCGTAATAGGCATAAAGTCATCTGTGTGTTAATTTCTGATGAATTAGCGAGCTAGCTTTGGAATTTGCGTTTGATTCCGTCGTTATTTTATCGATGAAGTATCATTGAGTATGCCAATATCAACTTCCTTAACACTGATTTTTCTCAGCTCATTTTCGCAGTTTATCTCGGTATGACTTTGTAAAATGCCGCAATTTATTTTTTCAACCAGCTGTCAATAGCTGCTGCCGCTTTTCTGCCGCTGTCAATCGCACGAACGACAAGCGAAGCCCCATCTACCGAATCACCAGTTGAAAAAACAAACGGCTCACTGCTCTGATAATTTTCAACGGCTATATTGCCTGATTTGTCGAGCTTCAAACCCAATTCTTTTACAATTCCGCTGTGCGTAACATGCAAAAAGCCCATCGCCAACAGCACAATGTCAGTATCAACGGTAAATTCTGTATTCGGCAGTTCTTTTAATTTCCAGCTGCCGTTGTTTTTTTCCCATTCAACTTCGCAGCAGTGCAATTTAGTAACTCTTGTTTCCACTCCCGAAAACTTTTTTGTCGTAACCGACCATCGTCTCTCGCAGCCCTCTTCCTGCGAAGAAGAAGTTCTCATAATTCTCGGCCACATCGGCCAGGGCGTATCGGCTGGCCGACTCTGCGGCGGCTGTGGCAGAATCTCAAACTGATAAATCTGTTTTGCCCCCTGCCTTCTCGCCGTTCCCACACAATCACTGCCTGTATCTCCGCCGCCAATTACAACTACGGTTTTATCTTTCGCTGCAATAATTTTGGAATCGCCAACATCTTCGTCGCAGCAGATTTTATTTTGCGTTTTCAAATAATCCATAGCGAACAGGATATTTTCATAGCCCCTGCCGGTTACGTTCAGGTCTCTCGGTTGACTGGCTCCGGTTGCAAGGCAGATACAATCGAATCTCTTTTTCAAATATCTCGCTGAAATATCTTCACCAACCGTAACTCCGGTTTGAAATTCAACACCTTCAGCCATTAGCTGCTCTAATCTGCGGTCGATGATTTTCTTTTCCAGCTTAAAATCTGGAATTCCGTAACGCAGTAAGCCGCCTGCATTTTCATCTTTTTCAAAAACAAGAACATCGTGTCCAGCTCGTGCCAATTGTTGAGCCGCCGCAAGACCAGCTGGCCCGGAACCAATTACCGCAACTCTTTTTCCAGTTTTATTTTTCGTTTCCTGCGGCTTTATCCATCCTTCCTTGAAGCCGCGCTCGACAATTTGAAATTCAATATGCCTGATTAAAACCGGCTCATCATTTACCGAAAGCGTACAGGAAGTTTCGCAAGGAGCCGGACAAATCCGCCCTGTAATTTCAGGAAAATTATTAGTGCTGTGCAAAAGTTCGCATGCCTTCTGCCATTTATCTTTGTAAACCAGTTCATTCAAATCGGGTATGGAATTTTCCAGCGGGCAACCGACACCATGACAAAACGGTATGCCGCAATCCATACATCTTGCCACCTGCTGATGAATCTGCTCAGGCGAAAGCGGTAAATCCATTTCCGAAAAATCGCATATTCTTTCTTCTACTGGCCGATGCAGTACATTCTGGCGATTATATTTCAAAAAATCTTTTACTTCGCCCATAGAAATACCTCTTCAGTTGCCGGTACTGTTTCCGTATCTCGATGCTGAGCTGCACGCATTTTTTCCAATGCCTTTCGGTAATCTATCGGAACAACTTTTACGAATCTGCCAACCATATCCGGCCACGCATTTAGAATCTGCTTAGCACGTTCGCTGTCAGTCCATTTCAAATGGCGTTCAATCAAATTCTGCAAAACATTCTTATCTTCCTTTTTCCAAACGCTTTCCAGTTCAACCATATTAAGATTGCACATCGTATCGAACAGCTGCGCCTCATCCAGAACATAAGCAATACCGCCGCTCATTCCAGCTGCAAAATTGCATCCTGTTTTTCCAAGCACTACGACCAATCCGCCGGTCATATATTCGCAGCAATGGTCGCCAACACCTTCAGCCACCGCTACTGCTCCACTGTTTCGCACACAAAACCTTTCGCCTGCCACTCCGTTAATAAAAACTTCACCCGAAGTAGCTCCATACAATAAAGTATTGCCGACAATCACATTTTCATAACTCATAAACGGCGATTTTTCCGGCGTTTTCACAATAATTCTTCCACCGGATAAACTCTTTCCAAGATAATCGTTGCTATCCCCTATAAGTTTCAAAGTGATGCCCGGCGCTAAAAACGCACCGAAACTCTGACCAGCTGAACCACTTAAAACGATTTGAATCGTATTGTCCGGCAGGCCTTTTTCACCGTATTTTTTCGTAACCCGATTACTCAAAATCGCACCCACAGTACGATTCGTATTTCGAATCGGTATTTCCACAACAACCGATTCAGCTTTTTCCATTGCATTTTGAACCTTCTCTAAGATTTCCCAATCGAGATGGTCGCCAAGTTTATCCGGCTGCCTGGTCGTCAATTTTCTTTCATTTGAAGATTGCGGCTGATACAAAATCGAAGACAAATCCAAACCCTTTGCCTTCCAGTGGCAAACAGCTTCAGCCATCTGCAATTTGTCGGCTCTGCCAACCATATCTTCGAACTTTTCAAATCCGAGCTGCGCCATAATCTGCCGAACTTCTTCGGCAATAAAAAACATAAACCTCTCGACATATTCGGGTTTGCCTGCAAATCGCTTTCGCAACTCGGGGTCCTGCGTAGCGATTCCAAATACACAAGCCCCCTCATGGCATTTTCGAAGCAGTGTGCAGCCGAGCGTTACTAAAACTGCTGTACCAAAACCAAATTGTTCAGCACCAAGCAAAGCTGCAATTGCAATATCTCTTCCGGTTTTCATTTGGCCGTCGGCCTGAACCCTGATTCTATCTCGCAAACCATTTAGCACCAAAACTTGTTGTGTTTCGGCAAGACCCAATTCCCATGGGCAGCCGGTGTGCTTGATTGAAGACAAGGGGCTGGCTCCGGTTCCGCCATCATGACCGCTTATCAAAACTTCATCCGCATTTCCCTTCGCAACTCCGGCGGCAATCGTGCCGACTCCAACTTCAGAAACGAGTTTTACCGAAACTTTCACTCCTGGATTACTGCATTTCAAATCGTAAATCAGCTGAGCTAAATCCTCAATCGAATAAATATCGTGATGCGGCGGAGGCGATATTAATGTTACGCCTTGCGTGGAATGACGAATTTTTGCAATCTCCTGCGTAACTTTATGACCGGGCAACTGGCCGCCCTCTCCTGGTTTTGCGCCTTGGGCAACTTTAATCTGCAGCTCTTTTGCATTGGCAAGATAATTTATCGTAACACCGAATCTGCCGCTGGCCACCTGCTTAATAGCTGAATTTCTCGAATCACCATTTGCATCCGGCACATAGCGAGCAGCATCTTCGCCGCCCTCTCCGCTATTACTCATTGCACCGATTCGGTTCATTGCAATAGCCATACATTCATGTGCTTCTTTACTAATTGAGCCATGGCTCATAGCGCCCGTACAAAACCTTTTTACTATTTCACTGGCCGGCTCAACTTTTTCCAGAGGTACGGATTTGCTATCTACAAATTCAAAAAGCCCTCGCAGAGTATAAAGGTCGCACGCCTGCTGATTGATTTGCTGAGTATAATCATCGTATGCTTTCTGGTCCTGATTTTTAACGGCATGCTGAAGTTTTGCTATTGTGGTTGGATTCCACAAATGATGTTCGCCGCTATTTCTAAAATGATATTCGCCGCCAAAATCCAGTTCAAGCACCCCTTTGGGGCGCTGCTCAAAAGCAGCTTTATGGCGCAAAATTACTTCCTGTGCAATCTCAACCAAACCAATTCCGCCAATTCGCGAACTGGTTCCGGTAAAATATTCATCTACAAAAGAACGGTTTAATCCAATGGCTTCAAACAATTGAGCACCGGTGTAGCTTCGCAGCGTTGAAATACCCATCTTGCTCATCGTTTTGAGAATACCTTTTTTAATCGCAGCTATGTAATTGTCAACTATTTGCGAAGATTCCATTTCCGCTGCAAATTCACCTTCCTGTCGGAAATAGTCAAGCGTTTCAAATGCAAGATAAGGATTTATCGCATTTGCGCCAAAGCCGCACAAAAGGCAAAAATGCATTACTTCTCTCGGCTCGCCGCTTTCAACAATTAAACCAACTTCACCGCGAAGTCCGCAGTTAAGCAAGCCATGATGAACCGCAGCTGTTGCCAAAAGCGAGGGAATAGGTGCTCTGGCCTGCGAAATCTGGCGGTCGCTGATTATTATCAAAGACGCACCTTTTTTAATCGCTTTTTTGGCCTCATTAACTAAATCGGTTAATGCCTCTTTCAAACTGGCCGCTATATCTGGAGCAGTTACGTCAAACACAGCTGAAATGCTAACCGATTTTAATTCCGCCTTTTTTGCCTTCTTTAAAATTTCAATATCTTCGTTGGTCAGAATTGGATGCGGCAATTTTAATTGTCTGCAATGCTCAGGAGTTTCCGAAAGCAGATTCGGTTTTTTGCCAGCAAAATTCATTAAGCTCATCACAAGTCCTTCGCGAAGAGGGTCTATCGCTGGATTTGTAACCTGAGCGAAAAGCTGCTTGAAATAATTAAACAATAATTTTGGTTTATCGGAAAGCACAGCCAGCGGCGCATCATTGCCCATTGAACCGACAGGCTCCTGAGCATTCAAAGCCATCGGCAAAAGGAGCATTTTCAATTCTTCACGATTGTAGCCAAATAATTTTAATCTCTTAAACAATGTGCCGGAATCTGTTTTGGCAAGTTTCGGAGCGTCGAACAGACCGCGAAATTCTATTTTGTTATTGTCGAGCCATCTGCGATACGGCTTTTGTCTTGCAATTTTACTTTTGGTTTCCTTGTCGGAAATTATACGGCCTTCAACCGTATCAACGATGAACATATGACCGGGCTGAAGCCGCCCTTTCTGGCGAATCTTCTCAGCTGGAAAATCAATTACGCCGGCTTCACTTGCCATAACAACAAGCCCGTCGGTTGTAACAAGCCAGCGACAAGGCCGAAGACCATTCCTATCGAGCGTTCCGCCGACAATTCTGCCATCTGTGAAAACCATCGCAGCCGGGCCATCCCACGGCTCCATTATAGAAGCGTGGTATTCATAAAAAGCACGTTTGTCCGTACTAATATGGTAGCTCGGCCCGAATGCTTCGGGAATCAGCATCATTACTGAATGCGGCATACTGCGACCGGAGCGAACAAGCAATTCAAGAGCATTATCAAAACAAGCCGAATCGCTCGCATCAGAAGTTAGAATCGGAAATAAATCTTCGATACTATCGCCGAACACTTCGCTGGACATCTTTCTTTGACGCGCCTGCATCCAATTTCGATTTCCGCTTAGCGTATTTATTTCGCCATTGTGAGCGATGCTTCGCAGCGGCTGAGCAAGCTGCCAACTCGGAAAAGTATTTGTACTGTAACGCTGATGCACAATAGCGAGAGCCGAACTCAAACGTTCATCAGCAAGGTCAGGGTAATAGGCAAACAGCTGCCAGGCCATAAACATACCTTTGTAACAAATTGTCCGACACGACAACGAGGCAACATAAAAGTCGTCTGCATTTTGGCCGAAGTTTTTTCTGATAAGTTTTTCAGCTCTTTTGCGAGCAAGATACAATTTGCATTCCAATTCTTCACCCTGCAAACCAGCTCCATCAACGAATACTTGTTTTATAACCGGCTCAGAATCCATAGCAATTTTGCCAAGACAATCATTTGAAACAGGCACATCCCGCCAGCCCAGAACTTTCATATTGTAGTGCTTTATCGATTCAGCGAGAAGTTGATTACATTTAGCGCAGAGCTGCTCATCTTTTGGTCCAAATACCATTCCAACTGCATATTTAGAAACCGGAGGCAGTAAAAAACCAAGTTTTTCACATTCAAGTTTGAAAAACTCATTCGGAATCTGAAACAAAATACCAGCACCATCACCAGTCACTTCGTCAGCTGCTGCTGCGCCGCGATGATGAAGATTGAGAAGTATCTGCTTGCCGTATTCAATAATAGAATGTTCACATTTGCCATTGATATTTACAACTGCACCGATACCGCAACCGTCATGCTCACGGCGCGACTCATATAATCCCTGGTTCAATGGCTTAATAAACACTTATTTTTTTGCTCCCAACTATTTTATTTCAAGAAAAGCATTTCAGCATAAGTCGGCAGCGGCCAAATATCAGCATCCACAATTTCTTCAAGTTTATCTGCAGCACTGCGCACCTCGCTCATAGCTGTTATAACTGCATTTCTATAAAATTCGGCTTGTGCTACTCCAACTTCTTTTGAGCGTGCTTTTTCGACAGCACTTCCAAGCTCTTTGATTCCTTTCTCAAGAGAACTAATTAAATCGCAGGTTTTGCCAAGCAATTCTTTCTGCGTTGCTGCATCGCAGCCGGCGGCCTTGACAGAATTTACTACATCAGCCAGTAAACCCGAATACTCTATCGATGCAGGCAAAATCTGACGCTTGGCAATATTCAGCGTTGTCATCGCCTCGATATTAATTTGCATACTATATGCCTCAAGCAGAATCTCTGTTCTCGCTTCAAGTTCCTGCTTGCTCAAAACTTTATGTTTTTCAAAAACCTTTACGTTTTCATCATCCGTAATGGTCTTAAGAGATTCCACAGTAGAACGAATATTCGGCAAGCCGCGTTTCGCTGCTTCCTGCACCCATTGTTCTGTATAATTATCTCCATTGTAAACGATGCGTTTATGGTCATTAGCTATTTTCTGCAGCAGTTTTTGAGTTGCCGATTTAACATCTTCTGCTTTTTCCAATTCATCTGCAACCTCGCTAAGCGTTTCAGCTACTATTGTATTTAGAACAAAGTTCGGCCCAGCCACAGACTGAGTTGAGCCAACCATTCTGAACTCAAATTTATTGCCGGTAAACGCAAATGGCGAAGTTCTGTTTCTATCCGTTGAATCTTTTGGCAGCGAAAGCAGTGTTGATACGCCAAGCTGCAATTGGCCGCCCTGCTTTGATGATTTTGCACTGCCAACAGCTAATTGCTCAAATATATCTGTCAGCTGGTCGCCCAAAAATATCGAAACTATCGCCGGCGGTGCTTCGTTTGCGCCGAGGCGATGTTCATTTCCGGTATTAGCCACACTTGCTCTTAGTAGTTTTGAATATTTATCAACGGCTTTTACAATAGCACAGAGCATAACGAGAAAAACCATATTATCGTGAGGCGTCTGGCCAGGTTCGAGAAGATTATTGCCATCATCAGTAACCATACTCCAGTTGTTGTGCTTTCCAGAACCGTTAACACCTGCAAATGGTTTTTCGTGAAGCAGACAAACAAAATCATGCCTTGTCGCAACTTTTTGCAATGTCTCCATAGCGAGCTGATTGTGGTCGGTGGCCACATTGACTGTTGCAAAAACCGGAGCCAGTTCATATTGGCCGGGTGCAACTTCATTATGCTGTGTTTTTGCCGACACGCCAAGCCGCCATAGCTCAATATTTGCCTCGTGCATAAAAGAAGCAACTCTTTCGTGAAGTGTTCCGAAATAATGGTCATCCATCTCCTGGCCTCTCGG
>JAGLSG010000050.1 GCA_023135865.1 Planctomycetota bacterium
CAGGACGGGATTTTGAATCCCGCGCGTCTGCCAATTCCGCCACTTCGGCCTGTGAGCCGCTAATTATCAACTATTTTCTACAAATTGTCAACCACCCAGCCGCTTAAAAGCATCGCCGAGCGAATCAATTATGTCAGTAGCAATCAAACTAATCTCGCCAAATTTTTCAGCAGCAATGTCGCCGGCCAAGCCGTGAATATAAACACCAAAAACCGCTGCATCGAAATTGCTTAACTTCTGGCCAATAAGAGCTGCTATAATCCCCGTCAAACAATCACCTGCTCCGGCTGTGGCCATTCCGGGATTGCCGGTTTTATTAATATAAAATTTATCGCCGTCAGTAACAACCGTTCCAGCTCCTTTCAAAACAACAGTGGTATTTGTACACTGGGCAAATCGCAATGCCTGCTGCTTGCGGTCAGACGGCAACGGCTCTCGAAACAACCCCTTCCACAACCTCTTCATTTCGCCGGGATGCGGAGTTAAAATCAATTTTGCTTTCAACTTTTCAGGCCAGTTTTTTATCCCGCTCAAATTATTTAAGCCGTCAGCATCTATTACCATTCGCAAATCCTGCTGAGCAATCAGCACCTCAACAATCAATTTAATCGAACTGCTAATTCCTATTCCAGGACCAAAGGCAAAACAATCATTTTCACTGACGATATTTAGAATATCATTTATTGCCTTTGCAGATATTCGGCCGGAAGAGTCTTCTGCTAATGGAATTGTGGTAAAAGATGGCTCTATCGATGCAACCGTTGGCAGGATACTTTTCGGAACTGCAACTCTCACCAAACCGGCTCCGGCTCGCAATGAAGCTCGACCAGCCAGCGCCGCTGCGCCAGCCATTCCAACGCTTCCGGCAATAATTGCAACTCTGCCAAAATCACCCTTGTGCAATTCGGTGGCTCTCGGCTTTAATTTTGGAATTTTTTTTATCTGCTCCATTTTTTATAAACCCGCGGCTTTTGGCTCAAGAGTTAAATCGGCAAACAAACCAGCTTCAAACTTGTGATAAGCCAGCGAAGCTATCATGACCGCATTATCCGTGCAATATTGTTTTGGTGCAATAAGCAATTTTCCATCCGGCAAAACCGAATCACACATCTGCTGCATTCGCAGACGAAGGTATCCGTTTGCTGCTACGCCGCCGCCGAGAAGAACTGTTTTTGCGCCAGCCATTTCAATAGCTCGCTGCGTTTTTTTAACAAGCACATCAACCACCGCTTCCTGAAACGACGCAGCAATATCAGCTATTTCATTTTGACTCATCTCGCTAACCCTGTTTTCGCCCTTCATATCCTGACCGCAACAATGATAAAGAACCGCAGTTTTTAGTCCGCTGAACGAAAAATCCAATGAACCAGCTCCGAGCATTGAACGCGGAAGTTTGAGCGATTTGGGATTTCCAGTTTTGGCTATTTTTTCTATGACAGGCCCGCCAGGATATGGCAATTTCAAAATTGACGCAACTTTATCGAAGGCCTCGCCGGCAGCATCATCAATTGTCGAACCAAGCAACTCCAATTCCAGCGGTGAACGGCAATTGTAAAGACAGGTATGGCCGCCAGAAACAATTAAAGCAACAGCCGGCAGAGAAAGTTTTGTCTCTCCCAACATCGCCGACTGCAAATGAGCGTGCAAATGATTAACAGCTATAAGCGGTTTATCCCAAGCAAAGCAAAGGGTTTTAGCGGCAGTAACGCCAACAATAAGAGCTACTGTCAAACCCGGCTGATTTGCAACGGCTATAGCATCAATATCAATTTGGCTTAAACCAGCTTGCTCAATTGCAGCATTTATTACCGGATAAATATTTTCAAGATGTGCGCGCGAAGCAATTTCAGGAACGACTCCGCCATATTTCGCATGTAAATCAATTTGCGAAGCTACAACTGACGACCTGACCGTTCTGCCATCAGCAACAACCGCTGCTGCGGTCTCATCACAACTTGTTTCAATTCCAAGAATATTTATAGATTTATTTGCCGTTCGCATAAAGCCAACTTCAATTAAATAACATCCTAATCATTATTCGTTTATCGCAGTACAAACCAGCAGGTAAGTTCGGATGGCTGGCTTTTGCTGCGGCTGGCCAAAAAATATGCCGGCCAAAGTTATTCTATGATTGATATATTTTTGTGGCCCAACAAAAACAAAGTCCCCCGGAGTCATTTCCAATCCGAAACCGGCAGAAGAAAAAACATATTCTTCTGTCTTTTCCTCCGCAGCAAGTTGCGGAATTAAGCTGCGTCTCGGCGGCAAAAACACCGGCACTGCTTCGACCTTGCACACTCCTCTTGAGCCAGGTTTTTTTTCTGCTTTTATTCGCCAGGCAAGTTTGCCCGAACCAACACTTACGCCTTCCATTACGCCACCCTGCGAAACATAAAAAATTTCCTGCTCATTATGCAGCAAAGTAATCGAAACATCATTGGCGTTGCCATCCAACAATAATAGTGAAATCTTTTCTACTTTTTTACTATCAGCTCCTGCCAGTAAATCAGCAACCGGATTCCACATATCAACGCTGCCAAAACCAGCTAAAAAAGAATTTGCCCCAAAAACACTTTTATCATTAAATCGCAGCGGTTTTGTGTATAGTACAGGCCAAACAGCATTTAGTTTAATAGCATTCTCAACCGGCGTTTCAAAAATATAGATGTTAAAATTAATCGTTTTTAACCGCTGAATTTCCGGCTCTCCGGCAACATTAGACGGAGCCAAATCCGCAAGTTGGGCCTGCTCCCAAACCGGCTTATTGTCCCCATTGGAACCACAGCCAATTAACAGCAAACCAGGCAAAACAAAAAACATCAACTTGAAAATAAACAATCGAATCATAAAAACAAATTAGCACATAAAACAACGACTGTCAAACAACTCAAATTCGTCAACTCCAATGCCGTAAAATTCAATCCGGCTTTGACAAATGACAACTTGACAAAACACTCCAAATCAGGGATAATGAAGTGTTGTAGTTTATAACTCAAATGCAGAAAGGGGAAGCGATGCGTTTGGTTGTAAAACAGAGCGGTCATACGATTAAAGAGCTTAGATTCGACAAAGGACCTATCTATATAGGCCGGCATTTGAACAGTCAGGTTCTTTTGCCAGATAGAGCCGTCTCAAGACAACACGCCGTAATCTTTAATACACACGATAAAAAATGGGTAGTCGAAGACCTCGATTCGTCAAATAAGACATATCTAAATGACGAAGAAATTCATAAATCTGAAATTAAAACCGGCGATTATATCCGTATCATCGATTTTGTTATAGAAATTGATATTGACAAAAAAGCTGATAATAACAACAACGATAATACGCCTGCCAAAACCAAAGAAAATAAATCAGCAGTAATACAATCAGGAATGGAAGATACACTCATAACAACCTCTTATGAGCCGAAAATTACCATAAGAACCCTGGACGCAGAATACGCTCCGGCAGTAAAATTCTCCACAAGAAGAATTAAAGACTTTGTACAGGCAACAGAAGCAATCTGCAAGGAAAACGGTCTCGATGAGGTTGTACAAACACTGCTGCATATTGCATCAAGACAATTTAACGCATATCACGCGTGGTGTGCCCTGAGAAATCAGTCAAGCGGCCCAATGACCTGTCATGCGGGTAAAAGACGTGATGGCCAAATTGTACAATTAAGTGAAATAAAACTTAACGATAAAATTACCGAAGCGATAGAAAAAAAACAATTCGTATTAATGACACGAGTTAATATAAAGGCAAAGAAAGAGGAAGAAATACAGTCAGCAATGATAGTACCCATAACAGGCCAAAACGGCTGCTTCGGAGTGTTGTACATCGACAACGCAAAAGACCACGAAAAATATACACTCGCTGATCTGGATTATCTAATGCTTCTCGCAATTCACACCGCCGGCATATTGGAAAACTTTTAGAAGTCATTCTTGCACATCACTCAACGAAGTTTATTTGTAACAATAGAGCATTTTAATATTTTCCGTCCAGCTTTAGGCCGTTGTGAGGACAAGGGTGGCAAAGAAGATTACACAGCAATATTGAATATTGCGAGCGAGAGGAGTCGAACCTCC
>JAGLSG010000051.1 GCA_023135865.1 Planctomycetota bacterium
GGACCTAAACCTTGCGCGTCTGCCAGTTCCGCCACGCTCGCAAAGAAATTTAAAGTTAAAAAATCAAAAGTAAAAATTATGGTGTCCACTTCGTGGACGAATTCTTATTCTGTTTTCTCATCACCGCTTATTTTTTCTATTCTCTTCTCGGCCTTTTGCAATATTGTCCTGCAATGCTTAATCAAAGCCATTCCTTTTTCATACTGACTGATACTGTCCTGCAAAGGAATTTCGCCCTGCTCTATTCTCGCCACAATATCGCTGAGCTGGCTGATTGCCTTCTCAAAGCCAAGTTTGCTAATATCATTTTGTTTTTTGTTATCTTCAACCATCTTTTATTTCCCTTATTTTTACTTTTTTATTACTTCGCTTTCAATCAAATTTTTATTACCAAGCTCGGTTATCAAACAATCACCGAGCTGCACGTCCGCTAAATTCCTCACAAGAACACCTGTTTTCTTACTTGTAGTAATGCTGTAACCACGCCGCAGAACAGATTTAGGATTAAGGGCTGCTAACCGATTTTCCACCGCTGCAAGCCGAACTGCGGCTTTGTTGACAATGGTATTTATCACATTTTCTGCTCGATTTCGCAAATTATTTAAATCAACTTTCTTTACCCCCAAAAGCCAATGCGGCTCGATTTTTCTAATCTGCTCCTGCTTTACATAAAGCATATTCGATAATTGAACCAACAGCTGCTCAGCTGCAATTACAAGCTGGCTTTGGGTTTCATCGAGAACTTGCTCTCTATTGCGAACAAGTAAAAAAGGATTTCTAAATGCAGCACCGGCTAAAATAGTTTCTATATTCTGCTTTGCTGTTTTAATCTTCCAGGCAATATCACTATTCAATCCATTTTCAACGCTTGCCAACTTTGCTAAAATTTCCTGCATATCAGGTACGGCAATAACGCCTGCTTTTGTCGGAGTTGATGCCCTTGCGTCAGCTACTAAATCAGCAATTGTAGTATCGATTTCGTGGCCAACGGCACTTATGACAGGTATTTTAGAATCGAAAATTGCCCTTGCCAAAACCTCTTCATTAAACGCCCACAAATCTTCCTTTGAACCGCCGCCTCTTCCAACAATTAAAACGTCAAGCTTGAGTTTTTTGTTACGCATGTTGACATTTCTAATCGCTTTTGCTATTTCGCCGGCTGCCCCTTTGCCCTGCACCGCAACCGGCTCAAGAAATAATTTCGCAGGCGGCCAACGATTGTAAATGCTGTCAGCTATATCATGAACAGCAGCTCCTGATTCACTGGTCAATATGCCAATCCGCTGCGGATATTTCGGCAGTGCTTTTTTATGCTCATCATCAAAAAGCCCCTGTTCTTTCAATCGCTCATACATCTGCTCAAAGGCCAGTTGCAAAGCACCAACTCCGGCAGGTTCGAGTTTATCAATATAAAACTGGTATTTACCGTGCGGCGTATAAACATTTATGGCTCCAGCGGCCAAAACCGCTATGCCGTTTTCCGGCTTGAACTTGAGCTTGGCGAATTTGCTTTTCCAAATAACACAAGGCAAAGAAGAATTTTTATCCTTCAGCGAAAAATAATAATGGCCGCTTGCCGATTGCAACTTCCCACTAACTATCTCGCCTGTAACCGCCAAACGATTCGGCAGATTACCTTCAAGAACACCCTTAACAAGCAAATTCAGCTCACTTACTGTGTATATTTTGGCTTTATTATTTCCCATTGCAATCGCAATTATAGGTGCAAAAAGGGTGTTCATCAATTCCTAATTCCGCCATAGTCCGATAATTTTCTTGATTTTTGCCGCCCCAAATAATATACTGAGATGCCGAGAGGAGAAGTTGGAGGCAGAGATGGTGTAGATATAGCTCTCATGCTCCACATTTTTAGATGGCTTGCTGGTTTGAGACTATAGGCGCAATTATAATATCGGTTTCTGGTATTGCTCTGGGAAGGTTTCTCTCAAAATCCAAAAAGTGCTACTGGTTGTACGCATATCTTTTTTCACTGTTGCTGATTTTAATTCTTATAGCAGCACGCTATAGCAATTCACTACATTTCATATATCCCTTTTTGTGGCTAACAGCCGGAAGAATTAAATTCGTAGCGATGTCTCTTGCTATCACAATTGGTTTAAGCACGCTGCAACCCCGTATGCCTCATAGATTTGAAAAGCCAATTGTATCAACTCTGATGATTTTATTTGTGTTCTGCTTTTGCATTTTGCCGTTGTTTGCTCCGGCTCTAATAAAAACTGATTTATCTAACATTAAAACAAGAATCAATCAAAACGGAATTTGTTTTCAAAGTAAAAGTTATACCTGCGGACCAGCCGCAGCTGTAACGGCTCTCGGCAAATTGGGTCTAAAGGCAGACGAAGGAAAAATAGCGGTGCTTTCCCGTACCAGCCCGATAACAGGAACTCTTCCAAATTGCCTGAGTAGTGCTCTTGAAAATCTATATGGTACAAGCGGCTTAAAATGCACATATAGATATTTCGACTCGCTTGAACAATTAAAAAATGCCGGTATTACGCTGGCCATTCTAAAGGATACATTTATCTCAGACCATTGCGTAGTTGTTCTTGAAGTTTCCGAAAATCTGGTCAGAATTGCCGACCCACAGTTCGGTATGCAATTAATACCACACAAACAATTCGAGCAGATGTGGCGATATTCAGGAATCGTTTTGAAACGCGAACTCACACAAAGCATATAGAACAAACAAAGCAGGGCATATCTTCTTTTTACACTCAATGCGAATGCCCGAACTCAATTTATGCCAAAATTTAGGTCGATATGGCACATTTTGATACAAATTATGGATTTATTTTGCCTCCAGTGCCACAACGCTGACACATTGCCGATAAAAATGGTGCTAATTCCGTAATAATAGCCGATTATTTCTATCAGACGCAGGGGGCAAGACAAGGTGATAGACTATAGATAGCCAGCTGAGATGACTTCCTTTGGGGGGGAGCAGCTCAGTTGGCTTGTTTTTTGCGCAGAAATTTCTTTTGTCAGGATGCAGCCACTACCACCACACTGCTATTGGTCGATTCGCTTTCTATAAAGCCGTGTTTCAAGTGCTTTTTTCCAGCCGGTCCAATTTGAATCTCCTGGCTCATTATCAATTGCTATGGCAATTTGATTTAGCTTGGCATCCAAATCGTCGAGGTAGCAAACCATAAACGCTTCCAAAGTCGCAGGAAGTTTCGGTGAACCAAATTCATATTTGCTGTGATGAGCCAAAATTAAATGGCAGAGAGAATCCAATATTACCCTATCAATTGGTTTGCCTTTTGCCGCCAGTAAATCTGCCTTTTGATTAACCATAAGCACACCCAAAGTAATATGACCCATCAACTGGCCGGTATCAGTATATGAAAAAGCAATATCGCACGAAAGCTCTTCAACTTTGCCAATATCGTGCAGAAAAATCCCAGCTAAAACCAAATCCGCCTGAACCTGAGGATATAACGGAAGTATCGCAACAGCTGCCTGCAACATATTATGCGTATGCTCCAGAAGGCCGCCGAGATAATTGTGGTGCATCTTTGCTCCAGCCGGCATTTTGCAGAATTTATCCATTAATTCTTTATCGCCGAGAAATTCTTCAATAAGCATTTTCAGTTGTGGATTTTTTATTTGCCCTACAATCTGCTTTGTCTCGTCAAACATCTGTTCAACATCATTATTCGTCCTCGCCAGAAAATCCTCAAGATTAACCGCTTCTGAATCAACAACATTGATACTGTTTATAATGACTTGCATATTGCCCTGATAAAGCTCGCTTCTGCCCTGCACTCGGACAAAGCCGGGCTTTGGCAAAGAGCTATAAACCATTTCGCTTGCCTGCCACATTCGGCCATTCAGCTGGCCGGTTTTATCGCAGAGAAACATAGCTATGTACAAATCGCCACGAGAGGTACTTCTTAAAATCGGGTCAGTAACGAGATAAACATTATCGATTCGTTCGCCCGGCTGGATTTGATTTATGAATTTATGTGCCATAGTATGCCTTTTTGACTATTCTCAATGAAGTTTAAGTTCAGAATCCTCTGAAAAACCTTAGATTACTTCGTCGCTTCGCTCCTCGTAATGACAGGATGGGCAATTTTAATGTCATTGCGAGGCCGCTTTTTGGCCGCGGCAATCTCAAATTTTCAGAAAACAAGTTTTTCAGAGGACTCTTCAAACAATCGACAGCTGATTATATTGTGCACAAGGTATTTAGGCAAGTAGTGATTTTGCATCATTTACCAAGCTAACAACCCACCTTAAGGAAAAAAGCTTGAGAATATCCAAAAAAGATAATATAAACTCACCAGTGGCAAAAGCAGCCAATTACTGTTGTTTTATGAAAACTTCATATATTAAAACTTGAGGAAAAAATAATGGATAGCATGGACGTTCATCCCAAGTACCCAAAATTGCTTCCGGCTCAGCTTCGCAGGGGCTGGTGTGTTTCGCGAAAAATCAACAAAATATATTCGGAAGTTCTGAGTAAAGAATTAACCGACAAGCTGCTTTCAGTTGAAGGCCATATCACGCCACGACAATGTGCAACTTTGTTCTACTTTGCATACACTCAGCCGGGCCCGGGAACCATCGTTGAAATCGGCTCATTCAAGGGCAAATCAACTGTTTGGATGGCACAGGCCTTAAAAGAAAGAGCGGAGACAATAAAAATAGCAGCTGTCGACCCGCACATAAATACCAGGGAAAAAGAAATAGTGCCAAATTACAAAGAGGAATCCAGCTATGATGCGTTTATCAAAAATGTGTCATCTCTTGAAGTAAACGAGTGGGTTTTAACAATCAAAAAAACTTCCGAAGAAGCGGCAAAAGATTTCAATCAAGCCATAAGACTGCTATTCATCGACGGCTCACATCGCTACGAAGATGCGTTGCTCGACCTTGAGCTATGGGAACCAATGGTTAATGTAGGTGGGATTATTGTCATGCACGACACCAAGCCAACCGGCCCGTTTCCCGGTGTTTGCAGAGCAAAAAATGAATACCTGAAAAATAGCCCAAGATTCAAAGAAGTAATTCAGCTGCTTAATTTAACGGTATTTAAAAAAATATCATAACGTTTAAGTTGTATTGCGGATATGTCTATTAGAAGTGTATTATGCCAAAAGTCAGCGTAATAATACCAACATATAACAGGGCATACATTGTTAATAATGCTATTGGGAGTGTTCTGTCGCAATCTTTAAGTGATCTGGAAGTACTGGTCATAGACGATGGGTCTACCGATAACACTAACTCAGTTATTAAAAATGTAAATGATACAAGAGTCCAATACTACCACAAGAAAAATGGCGGGGTTTCAAGTGCACGTAATTTTGGCATGGCAAAAGCACAGGGACAGTTTATTGCTTTTCTGGATTCTGACGATTTGTGGCCTGATAATTTCATAGAAACACTCTTGGCAAAGTTGCAGACAAATCCAGAGTACGGACTTGCGTACTGTGCAACTGCTGAACTTTATCCTGACGGAAAAAAAACTGAACCAAAGCATATTGAACGATGTGTGTCAGGCAAAATTACTAAAGAACTTTTTAAGAACAGCTTCATATGGCCAATGGCGGTATTAATAAAAAGTAAAGTATTGAAAAACTTCTGCTTTGATGAGGCATTGAAAACTTCAGACGATAACGATGCATTTCTGAGACTCTCCGTAAAAACACAATTTGTTTTTGTCCCGGATATTGAAGTTATACGCAGGTGCAGCAGCGACAGTCATGCACGGCAATCCACTGTTAAAAATGCGTGCAACAGAGCATTGTCATTAGAAAGATTTTATTATCGCCTTGGTGGAGATAAACTGATATCTACAAAACTTGCCAAAAAAAAGATAAGTAAAGTTTACATAAGGGCAGCAAAAAGGAATAAAAAAGTCTCAAACAGAACCGCCGCTATATGCCTTTATAAAAAAGCTATCAGTTATACTCCCTTCAACATACAATTATATTTTAGTTTAATGGGCGTTTTAGTAATGGATAAAAACAAAGATAACTCGCCAGAATGGCAAATGCCAAGCCCCCTACCACTTACCTCCATTTCAAATGAAAAGGATACAAATATATGAATGTTGTAACTGCCTGTGATAGCGGCTTTTATCACTGCCTGAAAGAATTGGCAAAAAGTGTCAGGAAATGCTATGGCAAACCGCTCATAGTTTATGACCTCGGCTTGGCAGATGAGCAAATTGCCGAGCTGGATGCCATTACACATAAAATCCAGATAGATGAAGATGTCAATCATACGGGAAAGTCATATCTTAAGCCACATGGCAAACACAGCACCAGAGCAACTCATAAGCCATTTTGCGTAAGACATTATTTTGAAAACTATTGCGAGCCGATGATCTTCGTAGATTCAGATTGTCTGTTTATCAAAAGAGTTGAGGAAACCGGTTTCGATGTCGGAGTAACATATACTCCACACAAAAAGAAAAATATAATCTACTACAATGGCATGATAAATTCAGGTGTTATTTTCTTCAATACGCCAGCTGTAGAGCTTGTTGAAAGATGGGCTAAAGAGTGCAAAAAAGAAGATACCACCGACCAGAAAGCACTTTCAGATGTACTTCAGGAAAAGATAAATATAGAAAATTACAAAAAAATACAAATGTGGAATAACCTTAAAATCAAAATATTCGACACAAGAATATACAATGATTTCCACCTTACAAAAAAAGGAAAGATACTGCATTTTATAAACACCAAGCACAGAGAAGACATATATGAAAAACTTATAGACGGCCATAAAAAAGGCAAAGATATTCGCAAAATGTTCAGGGAAATAAAACGCGGCAAAAAATCACATATCAAAAAAATCATCGATAAAATAACCAATTTTTTTCATCAGCGTGGTTTGCCAAAAAGGTAATAACAAAAATGATTATAATTTACCTAAAAGGCGGACTCGGAAACCAGATGTTTCAATACGCAATGGGAAGATGTCTTGCCGAATCACATAAAACCCAATTAAAAATGGATATATCAGCTTATGATTATGATGGGCCGCTGGAATATTTTCTTGGCCCATTTAACATAGAGGAAAATTTCGCAACGTCCCAGGAAATTAAAAAACTAACTACGATAAAACAAAATAAATTTCAACGCATTGTGCACAGTTTATTTCACAGTCATCCCAAAAAAGCACGAACGCTTGTCCGTGAAAACCGACCCCTATTCAACAAAAAAGTATTGAAGCTACCAGACAATGTCTACCTGGAAGGTTACTGGCAGAACGAAAAGTGTTTTCTCAATATAGCAAACATTATCCGCAAAGAGTTCACTATAAAAACACCGCAAACCGGAAAAAACAAAGAGCTTTCAGAAATAATAGCAGCAAGTCAATCGGTGAGTATCCATATTCGCAGGGGAGATTACGTCTCCAATGTAAAAACAAATCAAACTCACGGAATGTGCGAATTAGATTATTATAACAAATGCATAAACGAACTTAAAAAGACGACCAAAAAACCGCACTTCTTTATTTTCAGTAACGACATCCCGTGGTGCCGCAACAATCTAAAACTGTCGGGCCAAGTAACATTTATCAATCACAATACAATGAAAAATGCCTGCGAAGACCTTCGCCTGATGAGCCAATGCAAACACAATATAATCTCCAACAGTTCTTTTTCATGGTGGGCGGCGTGGCTCAATGCCAATGAGAATAAATTGGTTTTCGCTCCCCAAAAATGGTTTGCCGACAAAAGAAAAAATGCCGATTTCGCAGTGCCCGAAAAGTGGATAAGAAAATAACATAACTATTGTAAAATTGACGTGTTACTATTATCATCACACTAGTGTTTTAATGATATTCGGATTGCTGTCAGATTGAGGAAAATAATATGAAAGCGGTTATATTGGCAGGCGGTTTTGGCACCAGAATCAGCGAGGAAAGCCATCTCAAACCAAAACCAATGATAGAAGTCGGCGAGAAGCCCTTAATCTGGCACATAATGAAAATATACTCAGCTTATGACATTAATGATTTCATTATCTGCTGTGGTCATAGGGGCTA
>JAGLSG010000052.1 GCA_023135865.1 Planctomycetota bacterium
CAACCTTCGGATCGACAGTCCGACGCTCTAACCAATTGAGCTACGGCCCCGTAAATCAATAAAATCCAAAATCGCCAGAATATTAGCAAAAATAACTATATTATGTCAAGGAATTTAGCAAATAAATAAACAAATAGTCACCCAAAATTAATAAATTCAATCTAAATAGATAACAGCTATCCCTAAACAAAAACAACCGCACGACCCACTACAAACAAATGTAACAAAATCTTCAGCTAAAATCCATATACTCTTAAATAATCACTATTTTTCAAATAAAAACAAAAAATTACTCCAAAAAACATCCCTAAACCTTTTTACGCTTGATAATGTGCAAAGTATTTAGTATTTATACTGTACTATTATGAAACAACTGGTTTCAGCTTCAAACAGTAACCTAAATTTGAAAATCGGTAAGTGGTAAGTAAATAGAAAATTGAGAAAGGTGTTTTTTATATGTTAAAAGTCAGATCACGTACAGGTGAATCGGTTCAGCAAATGGTAAGACGCTTTAAAAAGCTGTGCGAAAAAGAGGGTCTGATCAGAGATATGAAACGTAATGCCTTTTACGAGAAGCCCTCAGTAAAAAATCGCCGGCGTTTGCTCAAGGCACAGCGGACCGCAAGTTACAACAACAATAACAACGATAGTAATTGATAAAAATTTACATTTAACAGCTGCCATTTTTACTAAATAAATAATCGCAGAGCAAATGCGCTAAACGCCAGCTGTTAAATGCTATTCGTTATTTTTTTACCGGCCAGAAAATTGTATCGCCATCATTAGCCCACATATATCTCGGTTTGCCTCTGTTTGTGCCTGGCACACCACCATCATCGACAAAATTAAAGCCAACACTATAAAGCATAAAATCATCTTCTGTCTTTTTATAAATCAACGGCTTATCACTCCACGGGTCTGTCGGCAATTCTTTGAGATAACCGCTTGTAACCAACTGCTCCAGATTTTCCGGGTAGTCACTATTATCTTTCTTATATCTTAATATCGCAATTACTGTTGAAGTCGCTCGAACACCAGTTCTGATTCGATAACTTAATTCCACCATCCTATCTAAAGATGGTGCAAAAATTCTCAAAAATAAATTTTGTTTAAAGAGCTTTTCTAATTCACTGTTCATATCAACACCTTCTGCTCTTCGTCGCAACGGACTCTTTTGAGTTGCCTGTTCAAAATACTCATAAAAATCCTTTACTTCTAACAACGTCTGCTGTTTATCAGGATGAGTAAATAAAACTTGAAAAAACTCAACAACAAACGGTTTAAAACCATCCCTCGGTGTAGCCCCGTCACCACATTCACCAAACCTACTCACTCTTTTGATATACAGATGCCCACCACCTATTCTATCAGCAGTAAAGCATCGCTGAACTTCATCATATAGACACATTCTCCCCATTTCAAAGCTCATAACAAAATCTTCGTCTCTAATTAACTGCTCAAAATCATCATGGAGTTTATCCAGCGTTGCCGAATCGATTTCGTATTTACTTAGAACATCACGAATCGTTCGAACAGCTATCGCTTCAATACCAACTCCCATAAGCTGTTCAATTAAGGTTTTATCACCTTTCAAATGCCTGCCAAAATGATAACAGACAAGCAAATCGTTAAATGCAGATTGCAATTGTCCCATTTCTGCTTTTTTATATACCTGCCAGTTCACTATTGTTTTAGCTAATTGGCGATAAGAGTGCAAATGCGGCAGAAGAACCGCTATTGCTTCAGTAGCATGTTCTTTACTTCCTGTTTTATACTCCGGCCAGCAATATGGTTTTTGCGTCCCTTCGACAATTAGTTCAAGCAGTTTGGCATTATCTTCTAACCATTTATCTGTAAACTGTTTCTGCTCATCGGTCAAATCCGTATATTTCTCACTCAAAAGCTTTTCAAATTTTTCATAATTTTCTTCATTATCCTTTTCAATCTGCTCAAGTAATTCAGCGGCCTGATAATAAAACGGCAATGCATTTAAATTCGGGTCAACATCAATAACCGGTTTTACTGCACGATTCATTTCCGCAACATAATTGGTTGTAATTATCGGCTTGCCGGAGAGGAACCAGCCGAGATAAAGAATAAAACATAAAATTAAAATGCCAATAGTTTGAAATGTTTTTGCAACAATAGTTCGCCAAAGCGGCCGGCATCGCTTTTTCGCCCTACGAAGTAAAGTAGCCAGTAATTTCACATCACCAAATTCTTCAATTAGCTGCTGAGACCTCTGTTGTTTTTCTTCATCATTTTCACAGTCTCGCAATTCATCTTCAAAATGCGCCGCAAGCTCGGCCATCACATCAGCTTGAACTTTTTTGCGATACCGCATTTTTTTAATAACAAGCTCTATGAAATCCTTAGCACAATCAGGAATATCGCCAAACAATTTGTCCATTTTTCTTTTCTTCATAAATCTCCCTTTACGAGAAAAACAGATTCCAGCATTACGCAGGAATGACAATACTATCAGCTAAATTCTATACGCTAATTCTGTACCGGCCAAAAAACAGCGTCACCATCTTCAGCCCATTGCCGGACTTTGCCTTTTTTATTCGTGCCCGAAACACCGCCATCATCGACGAAATTCAAGCCGACACTATAAAGCACAAAATCATCTTTTGTCTTTTTATAAATCAACGGCTTATCACTCCACGGGTCTGTCGGCAATTCTTTGAGATAACCGCTTGTAACCAACTGCTCCAGATTTTCCGGATAATTATCCTTGTCTCGCTTGTATCTTAATAATACGATAACAGTTACAAGTGCTTCACCTTCTGTTTTGTTTCGGTACGACAATTCATTTATCTTCGCCACAGATGGCAGAAACACACAAATAGGCCAATATCGAGCCTGCTTAATAAGCGGCCACTGCCTCAGTCCCATTTCCAAATCAACCCCATCTTTCCGTATTTCCCACGGTGTTTTATACGCATATTTTTGGAAATTATCGTAAGCGTTCCCAAGCATCCGGCTTATCTGACGCCTATCCGCACTTGCAACTGCCATTGCCAGAAAACGAATATCAAAAGATTCTTCATCCTCCGATTTAACATCCCAGGACACCGGTATATTCATATTCCAAGATTTTTTAAGTTGGGCAGGAATCATGTGTCCTGAACCCTTTCCATTATCGGTATAGCATCTTTGAATAAAATCAAACACAAAGAATCTTTCTGCCCGATAGTCTATAACATACGTATCTTTAGCAATCATATCCTCGAGCTTATCCTGAAAATTTTTCAGCAATTGGTTGCTGACTCCTTGATTGTTCAAAATTTCAAGAGTACTTCGTATCGCAAAAAACTGCATACCTCGACCCACAAGCTGCTCAACGAATGTGCGAGGTCCCTTGAAATGCTGACCGGCCTTATACAAGGCCAACAGATTATCAAGAGCCCCTTCAACATCTCCGTTATATGCCTGCAACTTTGCATGCCAGTTAATTACTCTCGCAATATTTTTCATAGGTGCCATTTCAGGAAAAAGTATATTAATAAGCGGTGGATTATTTGGGTCGGTTTTGTTCCACCAACAATACGGTTTATCGCTGGCCTGCTTGAAAAAATCGATTGCATCCACATTATTGGAAATCCACTGCCTTAACGCAGTAATCTCTTTTACAGTTAAATCATCAACTCCTTTATTTCTTATTAATTTTAACAATGATTTCGCTCTTAAACTTTCTTCGCTTTTTATTTGCGGCGGTTCCTCGTAAATATCAATCACTTTTTGATAAAGCACAGCGGCATTTAAGCTCTCATCGGCAACCGGTCGATTGAGACGAGTCATTTCCTCAACATAATTAATCCTGACGGTGGGCTGCCCTGTTGATATGTAGACGCAGTAAAAAATAAAACATAAAATTAAAACGCCAATAGTTTGAAATGTTCTCGCAATAATCGTTCGCCAAAGCGGCCGGCAACGCTTCTTCGCCCTGCGAAGCAAAGTAGCCAGCAATTTCACATCTCCAAATTCTTCAATTAGCTGCTGAGACCTCTGCTGTTTTTCTTCATCCGTTTTACAATCCCGCAATTCATCTTCAAAATGAGCTACAAACTCAGCCATCACATCAACTCTGACTTTTTTGCGATACCGCATCTTTTTAATAACAAGCTCTATAAAATCCCTGGCACAACAGGGAAGATTGTCAAACAAATTATCTGTTTTTCTCTTCTTCATAATCTTTTCCTTTATGACAGAAATAGATTCCAACTCTTAAAGCAACGACAAGCCATCTGCTAAAATGCCAACTCTGTAATCGCCCCACCAAAAACAAAATTCAAGCCAACCGCAAGTTCCTTTAGCTGCTCTTTTTGTTTTGCCAACTGTGACTTACCTTTGCTGGTAATGGAATAGTATCTTCTCTTTCTGCCGGAATCAGCTTCTTCCCATTTGCCCTTTATTAGTTTTTTTGCTTCGAGGTTATAGAGCAATGGATAAAGCGTTCCTTTGCCGAGCGTCAGAATATCTCCGCTTCGCTGCTCGATTGCCTGGCTCAATTCGTAGCCGTACATCTGGCCGCGAGAAAGAATTTCCAAAACAACCGCTGGCGCAACGCCTTTTAATAATTGACTTTCAAATTTCATAACATTCTCCTGTTCTAAATGATGCAACTTTGTCGTTACCGCTTCATTACACGCCCTTCTGGCTTCGCAGGGCAAGCTATCACAATTCTGTATTTCAACTTTCACCCATATTGTGCTATACATACTATGCAAAGTCAAACATAAAATTAAAAAAATTTGTCATTCCCGCGCAACCTGTCCTGAGCAAAATCGAAGGAGCGGGAATCTACTACGCTGTCATTTCACTGGATTCCTGTTTTGGTTCGACTCCGCTCACCACAGGCCACAGGAATGACAATTATGCGTTCTAAATAATATGAATCAGCTCAATTTTGCTTGCAAAACCGGTTTTTGGCCTATAAAATACCTGAATACAAATTTGGAGCAGTGGCAGAGTGGTTGATCGCGACGGTCTTGAAAACCGTTGTGCCGTAAGGTACCGTGGGTTCGAATCCCTCCTGCTCCGTTCTTCGCTTCGCTACGAACGGCAGGCCGTTCTTGGCCCTGTGAGTTACGACCCGGCAAGCCGTTAGGAAAGGTGGGATGAGAACACACGCAGATGCGCAGCAGATGCCACGTGGGTTTGACACGAAGCGCAGCGAAGAGCCCGACGCTTTCTCGGACACGAAGCAAAGCGAAGAGCCGCACAAAACGACACGCCAAAGGCAGGCCTCATGTCTTTCGAGAATCCCTCCTGTCTTTTAACCACTTTTTGCAGACCTGATAGCCGACGTAGGCGAAGTTATCTTTCAAGCCCCGCAGCATTGACGAATCATCTTCAATTATTAAAACTGTTTCCATTTTACTTCAGTCATTTTTTTAAATCTAAGTACATTTTCGCAGGATTTAATCAAACACTTCTTCTGATATTTTGCCTTCTGCAACTTTTGTAACTGACCCTGTCATTGTTATTGAAAAATCATCAGAGACGGTGATGTTGATTTGTCCACCAGGCATATGCACTTTTATCTGTGAATCGCAAAGACCTAATCGCTTTGCTACAGCTGCTGCCGCACTACCGCTACTACCTGAAGCAAGGGTGTATCCTGCACCTCTTTCCCAAATCTCGATTCTGATATTGGCTCTATCCAAAATTTTCATAAACTGTACATTTGTTCTGTTCGGAAAACGTGAGTCCGTCTCGATTTTAGGGCCCAACTTCCGGGTAACAGCTTCTGATACTTCATTTTGCAATATAACACAGTGAGGATTACCAATGGTAGCTGCTGAAAATTCTATAATTTCGCCGTCAATTTCCATTTTTTCAGCGATAACTTCTCGCGGTGAACCGCTTACCGGTATTTTAGTACTATCAAAACTGACCTGTCCCATTTCAACGGTAACTTTTCGGCCATTACTCTGAACCTGGGCTTTTGCTTTGCCGCCAGCGGTCAAAATAGTAAATTCGTCAGCTCCAACCTTCTGCTTATCCCAAAGAAAACGTGAAAAAATCCTAAGCCCATTTCCGCTTTTTTCAGCTTCGCTACCGTCAGGATTGAAAATCTTCAACGCAAAATCAGCTTCCTTAGTTTCAATAGGCCCGAAAAGAATTCCATCTGAACCTATACCGTAATTGCGATGACATATCCTGCGGATTTTTTCCTGCGTCAAACCGACTGCAAAATCTTCCGGCTCCAAAACAATGTAATCATTACCCAATGCGTGATATTTGTAAAACTTCATTCCTATCTTTTCTTTATACAAGTTTCAACTCCATATTCACTATCAAATCTTTCACTTCCTCAGGGTACTGCCTGTCATGGCTTACTTCTTCAAAACCCAATGATTTATAAAGGTTAATTGCCACATTTAATAACAAATTTGTATGAAGGCGCATGACTTTATAGTTATTTAGACAAGCATACTCAATTATAGTTTTAACTAAGCTTTTTCCTATGCCTAAACCTCGAAACCCTTCTTTGACATAAAGGTGTGTCATTATACTCACTTCGCCATTTCCCTCTAACAGGCCAACACATCCTGTGGGGCTGTCTTTATACATAGCGATTAAAATACAGGCACGTGGTTGGCCATATTTACCAGGCAGTTGGCTAACCTCTTCTTTGCAACTCTGCCAGTATTTAACTGCCCAGGGAAAATCATTGTATTCCTGCAATACATTTTTTACAAAGTTGTTAGACTTAGAAAACAAATTTTTCGCTACTTCAATATCTTCGTCTGTCTCAGCTAAAACAATTTCTATCATAACTAATATCCTGACAATTTTACTATAAATTCACTTCCTTTGCCGGGTTTGGATTCGACTTCGATTTCCTCGGCGTAGAGCCCCTCCTGTAAAAGGTTTGCTGCTGATTTACTTTCTGCTGAAAAGGCAACTGAATTTGCGAGCAGCAGAAAAAACAGGACAATGCTTAACTTTCTCATTTGTAATCTCCTTCAACAAGTAGAATAACATAGATTTCCAACTTCCAACAGTAGGATTTATAGCAGATGTTTGTTACCAATTTGCTACGCTTTTGTCCTGATTTGAAGGTTTCTTAAAAAAATTTTAATTTTTTTTCTTAAATGCTTGACAAGATATAAAATTCCAGTATAGTTGTAATAGTTGAGATAGTACAATAACTATAGGTGATTAGATGCAGTTTAATATCGACAACACTTCAAACAGGGCTGCTTATCAGCAGATAATAGACCAGGTCAAGCGTGATATCGCTCTTAGCCGGCTGGTAAAAGATGAAAAACTGCCAACGGTAAGACAACTGGCAAATCAGCTTGCTATAAATCCTAACACAATAGCAAAATCCTATCGGCTTCTGGAACGTGAAGGAATTATAGTCACCAAACCCGGTTCAGGTGCCTTCGTTGCAAATCTCGACAGCAATTTGAGTAGAGCTGTAAGGAAAAAGTTAGTCAATGATGATATCGAGAGGATTGTGGTCGAGGCCTTTCATATGCAGATTGATAAACAGATAATATTAGAATGGTTTAATAACGCAGTAGACAAATTTAATCTGACTACAAAAAAGGACGGATAAGCGGATGAGTAATGAAGCTATAAAAATAAAAGAACTCGTTAAATATTACGATGGACGGTGTATTTTAGATGACATCAATCTTGAAGTTCCACGTGGCTGCATCTATGGCTTGTTGGGCCGTAACGGTGTCGGAAAAACGACGCTCATCAGGATTCTTTTAGGTCTTGATTCGCCGACAAGAGGCCAAACACATCTATTGGGATGTGATTCTTCACAGCTCTCAGCAGAAATTCACGGGCGAATTGGTTACGTCGCTGAAGGCCATAACCTTATCCAGAGTTACAGGGTTGGCAAACTAATCAATCTATGCAAAAGTCTTTCTGCAAAATGGGACCAGAATTTTTTTGACCATTTGCTTGAAACATTCCGTCTGCCAATGGATCGAAAAATAAAACAACTGTCATCCGGTATGCGGGCACAATTAAATTTGTCTTTGGCGATGGCGATAGACCCTGAATTACTGATTCTTGACGACCCAACGCTGGGGCTTGATACCGTTGCCAGACGCCAGTTTCTGGAATTGGCAATAGATATTCTTCAACAGGATAATCGAACCATCTTGTTCAGTTCCCACATTTTAAGCGATGTCGAAAGAATCGCTGACCGCATAGGAATACTTGTAGCAGGGAAATTGGTTGTGGATTGCACACTTGAGGAACTCAAAACCAGAATTACAAAACTTCGGCTGATTTTCCCGGAAAAACCGCCTGCCGACCTGCATTTAACCGACATAATAAATCAGCAAACTCAGGGCAGAGAATTGGTAATAACAATCGCAAATTTGAACAAACAAAAACGGGCTATTATAGAAACGTTCAATCCTTCCAGCTATACGGAAATTCCAATGAGCTTAGAGGATATATTTATTGAATGTACTAATACACGGCCTTTATCAATTGTAAATTAGGAACAGGAGAGATTTATATGCTTACACTTATAAAAAGGGAAATTGAAGATGCGGCCATATTTTTCCTGATAGCTGCCATTTCCATGTTAATCCTGACCGGAATGCTGGTTTATAGAATAGCCATAGGATGGGAAAGTAATTCAGTCATAGGCGTTCCTTCAGTGATGTATAAAACATTAGGAACTTTCCCATTTATCTTTTTGCCTTTGATTGCCGCTGCTCTTGGAGCTTTCCAGATGAAATTAGACAGAGATAAAAAAATATCCTCATTTTTAGTTACTCTTGCGACTACCCGCCGGCAGATATTGTCAGCTAAAATAATAACAGGAATTTTGTGGATTCTACTTACCGTTTTGCCAATTGCCGTAGCGGATGTGGTTTTGCTTAAAGTGTTTCCACTGGCAATGGTACCTGATGCCGGATTTTTAGTTCGCTTGTTTGTTACTATCTTTCTGTGCGGTCTGGCTTGTTATTCATTCGGGCTGTTGATAGGTTGGCGTTCAGAAAAATTATTGCCGGCTTTGGGTATAATTCTGGCTACGCCAATTCTTGTGTCGCTAATAGTGATTAAGGGGTTCGGCCTGCAAACTATCATCTTTTTCGTACTGTTTACATCTGCAGCAATTATTCGAACCTGGCAGAAATTTATGTCTTCACCTCTTTAGGGAGTTAGCTATGAAATTTGCGAATAAATATATTGTTAAGGTTCTCGCTACGGGCTTTGTAGTCCTGATTATCCTCTCAATTTTATTGTTCTGGGCTCGAAAAATGTGCCAATCCATTTTTTACGAAGATCTGGTAGTAGGCCACACAGCACAGGTAAAAATCCAGCCATCAGGGCTTCTGCCGGAACTGGATAATTCTCCTGATGTTGTTACAAAATCTTCTATTGATGCATCTATTGGACATGGCGTGGCATATGATAGTTTGGGGATAGTGAGAGATGTTTGGGAATTGGAAAGTGGAAAATCAACGGAATTTTTCGTAATTAGTGGGGACAGGAAAAAGGAAAACCATAATTTAATCCTTTTTGATAAGAACTCAGGATTATTCGTTTTCTATGACGTTTTTAAGACCAAAAGGGGCTGGGATAAAAAGGCAACACTTTACGCCGGCCCGAAAGGTATAAGCGAGACAGCTGATAAAAATCTTGGGCGATTTTCCAAACCTCAAAACAACCTATGGAGATTCTACGCAAATTCCTTGATATTTTTTGATAAGTTACATTCCTGCTTTTTTAAAGTCAGGTTTGCTGAAAAAACCGTAGCCAGAAGCCAACAACTTTCTGAAGTTGTTCATCTCGGAAGGATTATCGGCTTTGATAAGAATGGAAGTTCTTTCGCTTTAACATGGTCACCACCTTTGAGGAAGCAAACAGAGCTGGATAAAGAAAACAAAAAGGAAAGATGGGCTTCTATTCAAGATAAGGACGGAAAAACAATAAAACTTGTATCAGCCGCAGAAAAACATACAGGAACATATTCAAAAGAAGAAATTCTTGTTCTCCGGAGTGATGGTATGATCCAAAGATTAAACAGCAAGACTCTCCAAATCAGTGGCCTAGCCGGTTTCCTGCCATCTGCAGTCGATCCGGAGGAACTCTTTGCTTATCCGGAGGAACTCTTTGCTTATTCAGTTTATCCTTTTGTTGTTAATGATGAGTACTCAGGAACTATTGCCGCAAGCATGTCAAGAGAAGCAATGGAAATAAAGGTGGCTGTTTTTGACAAAGATGGGAAGTTAATCGAAAGAAAGGGCGCTCAAATAGAACCCTTTAGTATGGCTGGAGGACCGGCTCTAACAATTACAAATTACCTTCTTGAAAATCTTCAGCCGGCCTTTTTGGGCCTGGTTTCTCATTTTACCGCGTCAACTTTCGAAGCAGTCGATGGCCATACCGGACTTTTTATTTTGCCAAATTCTATCGTTGCAATATTCAGCAGAGAAGGGAGAAGAGAGGCGAAAGACATTGTGGTCCCGCTTTTCTTAGCTATGCTCATAATATCTCCCTCGATTCTGTTGGGAGTACTGCTTGGTTTTGTGGTTTATAAAGATGCTGCAGTTACAGGATTTTCCAAACGGGCGAAACGCTGTTGGCTGTTCGGCACAATTTTATTTGGATTGAGTGCTTACATCGCCTACAGACTAACAAAACCCGAAGAAACATTAATTACCTGTCAAAACTGCGGCAAAACGAGAAGGCCTGATATGGTCAGATGCCACCGTTGTGGGAGCAAATGGCAAATTCCTGAGTTAACACCACCAACCTGGCGTGTAATAACTGAGCCAAACGAAAAAGTTGCAAGTTAGTCTTGATTAATAGTTTATCATCATCCTCCTCCTCAGAGACTGAATTTTGATATTCGGTCTCTTTTTTGTTGATTTTTTGTGTCAAAATCATTGCAAAAAAAAATTCAAGAAATACGAATTTTTTCGTTGACTATACGAAAGCATTCGTATAGTTTATTCTGAGGCAACAAAAACCAATATTTGAAAAGGGTTGAAATATGGCAAGGCACAAAACAGCAAGCCCTACCAATAAGGAGTTGGCAATTCTATGCATTCTCTGGAATAACGGCCCAAGTACCGTTCGCCAAGTCAACGAAGAAATGAACAAGCGGCAAAGAACCGGCTACACAACAACGCTTAAACTTATGCAGATAATGACGGAAAAAGGGATAGTGGTTCGGGATGATTCAAAGTTTCAGCATATTTATAAACCCGCCATTAGCGAAGAGAAAACCCAAAATCAGGTGGTTGGCGACTTACTTGAAAAAGTATTTAGCGGTTCAGCGGAAAAACTGGTTATGCGAGCCCTTTCCGCTAAAAAAGTTTCAGCAAAAGAACTCTCAAAGATTAAAAAAATGATTGCCAAAATTGAGGAGAAATAAAAATGGAAACTCTGCAAAATATTTTTCAGGCGGAAATTATCCAAAAACTCGGCTGGACACTGGTACATTTCGTATGGCAGGCAACAGCAATTGGTTTGATTCTCGCAATAGTACTCAAATTATTACATAAATCCTCAGCCAATCTGCGTTATATAATCGCCTGTATAGCTTTAGCTCTGATAGTTGTAATGCCTGCTGTTACCATAAAGATGATTGATGTGTCTTCAAATATTATTGAACCCATAAAACAAACTACAGTTGAATCGCCAAAAGCCGACACTGATACACAAACGGTTTTAGAGATACCCGCGATAGAACCAACAATAAAAATTGCAGCTTCATCGAGGATTCCACTGAAGGATAAATTTATTGAGATAATTGAACCGGCTTTGCCTTATTCAGTTGCCAGCTGGTTTGTCGGCGTATTCGGTTTGAGCTTATGGCATTTGGGCGGCTGGAGACAATTGCAAAAGCTTCGTAAAAAGATGACTAAAAATGTGCCTTACGAAATAGCCGCAACTGCTAAAAAACTTTCCCGTGCGCTTGGCATTAAAAAAGCAGTTAGTATAGCGGAGTCTGCTCTGGTAGAAGTTCCAACGGTAATTGGCCATTTGAAGCCGATTATTTTGCTTCCTGCTTCTGCACTTACCGGCTTGAGTGTTCAGCAGATTGAAGCTATTTTGGCTCATGAGTTAGCTCATATTAAAAGACATGATTATCTCGTCAATATACTGCAAACTGTCGTTGAGATACTTGGCTTTTACCATCCTGCTGTGTGGTGGGTTTCGCACAAAATTCGAGCTGAAAGAGAAAATTGCTGCGATGATATAGCCGTTAATTTATGCAGCGACAAAATTTGTTATGCCAGGGCATTAACAACTATGGAGGAAATCCGTACTGGCAAACTTAGCTTGGCGGTAGCCGCCTCCGGCGGAAATTTATTGATGCGCATTCGCCGATTACTCGGCAAAGAATCTGCAAGCGAAGGAAAACTTAGCTGGCTGCCATCGGTTATCACAATACTGCTGATTGTAGCTTTACTAATACCAACAGCTTTAGCATTAAATTCGAAACCAAAACCAGTTTTAGCTAATGTAGGAACAAACAACTTGATTCATCTTATTTCTGTCACCCCGGAAGAGATAACCATAGAGCGATTGGCAAGTATTTGTGAGTGTATGGAATCGTCTATAATAGATATTGCGGTAGACTATGAATGGTACCGTGATCCTCCGGTAAAACCAGGAAATATAGCTGGAACCGGTATTCTAACGACCATAGGTACAGAGAAACACCATTGGTCAACGGCTCGTCCTTTTTCAGATTTTTCTTTAACAAGCATGTCGGCAAACTTTACGAATGGGTCGGGTAACACTTTTCGTAGTACTACCAAACAGTCATATGACGGTAAAATCGGAAAATATTTACAAGTTATAAAGCGGCCTAATAAGTCCTTCTCAACAGCAGACAGCATTATTACAAAAAGCAGGCGTTTTATGAAAACCAAATCACTGTCCCCGGAAACTTTTAGCATTTTCCATTTCCGCAAAGAAGGGCCAATTTCAAAAATATTAAAAATGGGGTATCCTTTAGAAATAGAGCTTAATAAAGATGTAGATATTATTAATGGATTTAATACGATACATACCGTTGTAAGCAAGAAAATTGAAGATGGAAGAAAAATACTCATTTACCGCATCTACTTTGCGGTCGAACAGGGCTATACACCAGTAAGATTTGAACATTCCAATGGTCGCGAGATTGTTTACCGTGTTGATGTGACAAAATTAAAAAAAGTATCGAAAGGATTATGGTACCCAGCAGGTGGACGTTTAGGAGCAATAAAAGAAAACTATTCAAATTTTTATAAGGCCAACAAAATCATTATTAACCAAGGAATCGGAGCAAACTATTTTGATTTGGAGTTTCCACAAGGAACCAAAGTAATTGACGAAATAAATAATACGGAATTTATCGTTAGGCCCACAAAAAAGCAAAAAGAGAAATTTGACAAAGAACAGGAATACATCAAAAAACATGCCGATGAAATAAAAGCAGAGCGAGAAGATGGAGGAAGGATTTATTCTGCTGCCATGCTGTACAAACTTGGGATAACCAAATATATTTATTTTACAGATAATAATAAGAATTTGCCTAAAAGACTTGGTGACCTAAAATCCTATCTCAATGACGAAACTTTTTCGTGGCTGAGTAAGAATATAATCTATCTTGGTGTCAAAGAAAAGCTAAGCGAGATTGATCCAGCTAAAACACCATTAGCCTATGACAAAACTTTGCTTATGCAGGAAAACAGTCAGGGTACCAATATCTTGTATAGTGACAGCCGTGTTGTGTTTGCAAAAACCGAAGCACTTAAGGAGCTTGGCATAAAAGCCGAACACTTTGCTAAAATGCAGAGTAAACTCGAAATTCTCAACATAGAGTTGGAGCCGATCGCCCAAGGAAAAAACATTCTTTATGCAAACGTCAAGAACACTTCCGACACAGAACAGCTTTTTGCTATTCATATCTACACCAGGTCAGTAGATTACGGCTCACAAGGTATTGGTTGGGGAACAAGGTTTTTTGAGAAAATCAAGCCCAATGAAATAAAACGAGTAAGATTCGCTTATAAGATCCAAGGCCCTGTTACTGAAAACACTTATGTCCGTGTGAAGTTTTATAATCCTGCAACAGAAAAAGACTATAATTATGATAAACCTTTTAATGTTCGCCTATATGAGAGTAGCGATTTACCAAAACCTGGAAAATTGATTGAGTCGCCCAAAAAAGTAACAGACCAGCAGATGGTTGACGAGATTTTTAATATTTTTCACAGTATTCAAGCAAACATCAAAAATGGCGATTATGAAAGTGCGTGGAACTGTTTTACGAATGATTATCAGCAGTCAGAATATCAGAGCGGTGGTTTAAAGAAATTCAAACTTCATATGGAACCAAAGCATAATCTTGACGCAGCGTTCAGTTGGAATAAAGACACCTTTGTAAAACTCAAAATCAAAAATCTTAAGGCAGATTTCTATAACCCTAAGCAGCCACCTGCAATCTTGGAGGCCGAATACAAAAATGAGTTATGGAAATTCTATTTCATTTATGTTCAAAGGGATAATAAGTGGAAAATAGATGATATTGTCGGTTATCGACCTGCTATTCTTGATATTCAACAGCAAGATTCAAATTCAGCAAAGCAAGCAACTGAAGAAGCAGAAATTGAAATACAAGCAAGATTTTTAATGATTTCGCCGGATGCCAATGAAATCACTAAATTTTTCGAAGAAGAAAACATCAAAGCTGCTCTGATAAATGACGACAGCAGAACCAATATAAAAAACCATATCCTCGATGATGAGCAAAGACAGGAATTGCTCGGTTTAATAAGAAATAATCCCAAATCCAAAACGCTTACTTCTCCAAAAGTAACGGTACTGAACGGGGAAAGCGCAACTATAACAATCCAGAAAGATGTTCAATACACTGAAACCGCCGAAAATTCCGGCCAACCCAAAGAAAAGGAATTGACTATCGGCACAACTTTTCAAGTCAAACCAACACTGCAAAATGACGGCAGGGAAATCCTGCTTGATTTCGAGTTTGAACATATCAGCTTGCTTGGCTTTGAAGACGGTTTGCCTCAAACCGAAATAGCCAATATCAAAAGCAGGGTTTCTGTTCCAGATGGCGGCACACTTTTAGTTGGCGGCCAGAAAATAACAGACGACCAAAACGAGCAGAAAATTTTATTGTGCCTGATTAAAGCTGTGCAATCTGAATCCGGCAGCTAATTCCGCATAATCTGCATAAACACAAACTTTTGCAAAAAACAGCTTGCAGAAATTTTGTCAATTTCTA
>JAGLSG010000053.1 GCA_023135865.1 Planctomycetota bacterium
AGATGCCCTTCAATTTTGAAAACCGCCTTCCAAAAAAATCAAAAAAAAGCTCTTGCAAGATAAAAAATAGGTTTTATACTATGGCAATATTGTTTTCTGCGGGTGTAGCTCAGTGGTAGAGCGTCACGTTGCCAACGTGAATGTCGTGAGTTCAAATCTCATCACCCGCTTTAGAGGTTTTAGTGTTTGTGGTTTCTGGTTTTGACCTCGACCTCTCGTTTTTTAACAATCAACCAATTCAGGAGCGGCTAAATGGCCAAAGAAAAGCAGCCAGTGGAAGTGAAAAACAAAGTTACAGTTGAAGATGCAGGCCCCTGCAGAAAAAAAGTCTCCATAGAAATTCCGCAGGAGACAATAAAAGCGGCTACAGACAACCAGTATCAAACGCTGCGAAAAGAAGCTGAAATTCCCGGCTTTAGAAAGGGACGAGCACCGCGAGAACTTCTCGAAAAAAGATTCGGCAAAGAAACATCTGAACAAATCAAGCTGCAACTACTATCAGATGCCAGCGATGCAGCTATCAAAGATAACAAACTGCAAAGCATAGGCGAGCCGGATGTCGATTTGGAAAAAATCGAATTGCCGAGCGATGGTGCGTTAAAATTCGATTTTGAACTTGAGGTACGTCCAGAATTTGAGCTGCCAAAGCTGGAAGGCATTGAAGTAAAAAAGAAAAAATTGAAAGTTACGAAAAAACAAATCGATGGCGAAATCGAACAACTGCAAAAATGGTCGGGAGTATTGGTTCCGCGTGAAGACGGCAAAGTCCAGCCGGATGACCAGGTGATTGCCGATGTCGTTTTGAAATGTGATGGCGTTGAAGAAGAGGAAAAACTCGAAAACATTGAAATACACGTGCGGAAAAACGGCTTCGCCGGAAGCGTCTCAATCGAAAAACTCGATGAGCTTCTAATAGGCACAAAAACAGGCGATGTGAAAAAGACAACCGTCGATGTTCCGAAAACATATTTCAAAGAAGAATATCGCGGCAAAAAAGTCGATGTCCAAATCACCATAAATAATGTCAAATGGCTAAAACCGGCTGAAATAGATGAAAAACTCTTCAAAAAGCTGGGCGTTGAAAATCAGGAGCAATTGAAGGAAAGAATTCAGCAGATGCTCGAAGGCCGCCTTGAGCAGCAGTCGAAAACTGATATTACCGAACAAATTTACAAATACCTGCTGAAAAACACCACTTTAGACCTGCCTGTCGGCGTTGTTGCGGAACAGGCAAACTCCATCCTGCAGCGTCAATACAACAATCTTCTAATGCAGGGCCTGCAAAATGAGCAGCTGAAAGAACAGTTTGAGCAAATGCGTTCAGCGAGCGAAAGCCAGGCCAAAGAGCAGCTTAAAACGTTCTTTATAATGGATAAGATAGCTGAAAAATTCGAAATAAGCGTCAGCGATGAAGAAATGAACGGTCGTATCGCTCAACTCGCTATTCAGCAGGGACAGCGTCCCGAGAAAATGCGGGAAGATATGGCGAAAAACAACTCACTTGGCCAGTTCAACCTTCAAATTCGCGAGAGCAAATGTATTGACAAACTCCTCGAATCGGCAAAAATAACCGAAGTTGAGCCGGTAAAGAAAACCGCAGCAAAAACCGCTAAGACAGACGAAAAACCAGTCAAAAAAACCGCTAAAAAAACGGTTAAAAAGCCAGTAAATGACGAAAAACCGGTTAGAAAAACTAAAAAAACCACTAAAAAGAAAACCAGCAAGTAAAAATATCCGATAGGTGTTAATAGTTGGCGGAGTGTGAATCTGCAAATAGCCAGCTATTAACTCATATTCAAAGGAAGATATAAATGTTTATTGAGCATCCTAAAAAAAGCAATACGCAAGGGCTGAACATATACAATCAGAACGGACAATATCAGCGGACACGGGAGATGACTCTCGATGATATGCTGCTGGAGAACCGGATTGTCTTTCTGATAGGCGAAATATCCTATCAAAGAGCAGCTGAAATTATTATGAAACTGCTGTATCTTGACAATTTGAATCGCGGAAACGAAATCAGTTTGTACATCAATTCGCCCGGCGGAAATGTGGACGATACGATGGCCATTTACGATACGATGCGATTTGTGGGTTCGCCCATTGCGACTTATTGCATCGGCAGAGCTCAATCGGGAGCAGCTATAATATTATCAGCTGGCGAAAAGGGCAAACGACACGCCCTCGAACACGCCAAGGTAATGCTGCATCAGCCGTGGGGCGGAATTACCGGCCAGGCCTCCGACATAAAAATACAAGCTGAGGAAATCCTGAAATCCAAAACAATGTTAAATGAAATAATTGCCCAAAACACAAGCCAACCAATCGAAAAAGTCGCAGCTGAAACCGAAAGAGACAGATATATGACCGCAGAAGAAGCCCTGCAATACGGGCTTATTGATGAAGTCTTAAAAGAAGAAGAAAAGGAAGAAAAGAAAAAAGAAGACAAAAACGAACAGTAAAAACGGAAAATAAAGAATGCAAAATACAGGATATAATGTGCAGAATTCAAATCTGGTTCCAATAGTAATCGAAAAAAGCGGCCGAACAGAACGTGCCTACGATATTTATTCAAGATTACTCAAAGACAGAATAATTTTTCTCGGCAATGCGATTGACGATGCCTGCGCTAACCTGATTATTGCCCAGATGCTTTTTTTGAGCAATGAGGACAATAAGAGCGATATTCATTTTTACATCAATTCTCCCGGCGGTGCAATCACAGCCGGCCTTGCAATTTACGACACAATGCAGTTTTTACGCTGCGATGTTGCGACATATTGTATCGGCCAGGCAGCGAGTATGGGCTCGGTATTATTTGCCGGCGGAAAACGCGGCAAACGTTTCATGTTAAACAACAGCAGAATCCTTCTGCATCAGCCGCTAATATCCGGCGTGCTTCAGGGCCCGGCCACCGATCTGGAAATTGAGGCAAAAGAAATATTGCGTTTGCGCAGCCGACTCTATAATATACTTTCTGAACACACAAATCAGACGAGTGAAAAAATAGAAAAGGACTGCGACCGTAATCTCTGGCTCGAAGCGGAAGAATCTGTCGCTTACGGCCTGGCTGACCAAATACTGCAAAAGGCACCTGAACTCGCCAGCCCATCGCAGCAAAACGACACGGATGAATAAAAATTAACAGGGGCAGAAAAGTAAACAGAGCCGCGAAAGCCAGCCCTCGCAGTTTTAGTGAAGACGGATAATTAAGCGGTAATTGTTACAAGGGGCAAAGAAGTGAAGATTGGAAACGTAAAATTATTTGCCGTCAGTTGCGCTGTTTGTATTATCGTGATTTTCACTTTTGGCTGCGAGCAGAAATCATCAACCCAAAAAATCTCCATAGATACGGTTGACCAGAAACTTCAGTTAAAAGCCGAGCTTGAACAATACAAATCAGAAAATGAGCAATTAAAAGAGCAGCTTGAGATACTTACTGATTTGCCCAAAAACGTCCGCCTCGAAACTCTGCACAATCTCACACGGGTCAAAATGACCAACTATACAAATCTCTACGATAAGGACAAAGACGGCAAATTTGAAACACTGATTGTGTATATTCAGCCGCTTGATGATGATGGCGATGCGGTAAAAGCAGCCGGCACTGTTGACGTTCAGCTTTGGAATCTGAACAAGACCGAAGGCAATGCCCTTATCGGTCAATGGCGGGTCGAGCCGGAAGAACTAAAGAAAAACTGGTTCGCTACGCTTCTGACCATTAACTACAGATTAACTTTCGATGTGTCCGACAAAATTGAAAGTTTCAATGAGCCGCTAACGGTTAAAGCCATCTTCACTGATTACCTGTCTGGAAAAGTATTTAACGAACAGAAAGTAATCAAGCCGTAAAGCAGCGTCCAGCGGTTTCCACGCAGAAAAACTTCTATAACTAATTGCTTCTTGCAGAATTGGTATTGTTTTATAAAATACCGCTATGCAAATGCAGGATTTTCACAACAAAATAATATGCGGCAACTGTATAGACATTCTCTGCAAAATCGATGAGCCGTTTGCTGATCTAATTTTCGCCGACCCGCCCTTCAATATCGGCTACAAATATGACAAATACAATGACAAAGTCAAAAAGGAAAAATATCTCAGCTGGACAAAGGACTGGATGAGTGCCTGCAAAAAGGCGCTAAAGCCAAATGGCTCATTTTACATTGCAATCGGCGATGATTATGCTGCAAACATAAAAGTCATAGCTGATGAGCTTGGCTTGGTTATGCGAAACTGGCTCATTTGGCATTACACATTCGGCCAGCAGATGAAAAATAAATTTGCCTGCTCGCACACACACATATTCTATTTCGTCAAAGATAAAAATAATTTTACTTTCAATGATTATGCTGTTCGCACGCCCTCCGACAGGCAGCTGCTTTACAATGACAAACGTGCAAATCCATCGGGTAAAATGCCTGACGACGTTTGGAGCCAATTCAGCAGAGTTTGCGGAACATTCAAAGAGCGAACCGGCTGGCATCCCTGCCAGATGCCGGAAAATCTCTTAAAGAGAATTGTAGCTGTAAGTTCAAACGAAGAAGACTGCGTTCTCGACCCTTTCAGCGGTTCGGGAACAACAGCGGCAGCGGCTATGACACTTGGCAGAAATTATATCGGGATAGATATTTCAAAAGAATACGTCGAAAAAACAAACCAGCGACTCGCCGAATTAGAAAACCAAATCCAAAACAATCCGGCTCGCTGCAATATTGAAGAACTAAAGCGGTTATTGACCGATATTAAAAAACCTGCAAAAGAAATAGTAAAAGATAAAAATCTTCTGACTTTGTTCACAAATCAATTCGCAGTGCGAACAAATAACAAGACGAAATATAGTCAAAAAGAAATCGCTGCTGTTTTAGAGAAACTGGCTAATTGAAAAATATAAAAACTAAAAATACTTTGCTGCTGGTTTTGGCATTTACTGCAAGTGCTATAATGCTGACCGTGATTCAAACGCCTTTTAACTTATCTGCTCTGGCGTGGCTGGCAATTTTGCCTTTTATTCTTGCCTGCTCGCCAAATGCAAAAATTCTGCCTCTAACAATTACTGCGTACATTATTTCAGCTGTTTACTGGCTCAGCAATTTGTACTGGATGCAGCCTGTTACAACCAGTGGATGGCTGGCTTTTTGTCTCTACACTGCTTTGCTTTGGCCGGCTTTGGCGATCGCTCTTCGCTATTGCAGGATAAAAAAAATACCGCTGTTTATTGCAGTGCCGATATTATTTGTCGGAGCCGAGCGTTTGCAGGGATTTTTTCTCGGCGGATTTTTCTGGCGACTTTTGGCTCACAGCCAATACGCAAATATTTCGCTCATTCAAATAGCTGACATATTCGGTACAGCCGGCGTTTCATTTTTAATAGCAATGGTAAACGGCCTTTTGGCTGATTTAATACTCGATGCAAAAGACAAAAAAAGTATTTTCAGAATTAACAATTTTTTAAAAACAGCTTTTGTTCTTGCGGCAATTACAGCAACAATTATTTACGGCAAATGGCGAATAAACCAGGCCGAAAAATTTGTCGAAGCCGGCCCGATGATTGTAGTAATTCAATCTAACGTTCCGCAATCAGTTAAGGAATCGTCGGAAAATTACGATTTGATTTTTGCCGACTTACTCAAGCAAAGTAAAACCGCAGCAGCTGTGGCAAAAGCTGAACTAATTATCTGGCCGGAAACTATGGTACAGGCAACGCTCGACAAAAGAATTCTAAATAAGCTCGATGAAAGATATCGCTGCACAACTGTCGATAAAATCTTAAAACAGCACGCAAAACAAACTGATAGTTTTTTGCTGATTGGCGCTCTCGGCGGAACGCCAAAAATAAATGAAGACTTCACAATCGATGTGGACAAAAAGTATAACAGCGTTTTTCTCTATCAGCCAAATGCAACGCAGGCAGATGTTCAATACAATAAAATTCATCTTGTTCTGTTTGGCGAAGTTGTGCCGTTCAAAAAAAGCTGCCCTGCAATTTACAAACTGCTTATGTGGTTCACCCCTTACGATTATGACTACTCTCTCGACTACGGCGAAGATTACACGATTTTTGAAATGCTCGCAAAAAATAATAAAGCTTACAAATTCGCCGCAATGATTTGCTACGAGGATGCCATTCCTTCAATCGCAAGAAAATTTACGCTAAACGAAAAAGGGCAAAAGCAAATCGATTGGCTGGTCAATTCGAGCAATGACGGCTGGTTCGTAAAACTAAAAGACGGAAAAATTTTCCCAACCACCGAGCTTGGCCAGCATATGATAACTTGTACATTTCGAGCCGTTGAAAATCGCATTGCTATTGTTCGCAGCGTAAATACCGGCATAAGCTGCCTGGTTGATTCGACCGGCCAAATTAGAAACGGATTTTCATTCGGCAATCTTCCAAAGCCGGCTTTTGAACGAACGGCTTGCAGCGGCTGGTTCGCTGAAAATGTGCCAATCGACAAAAGGATTACTTTTTTCAGCAAACACGGCCAATGGCTGGATTTTTGTTGTGCAGTTTGCGCGATTTTGGTCATAATAGCAGCAGCAAAATTAAAAATCAAAAACAGCGGGAAGAAAAAATGAAAAACAAAAAACTTTTCAATTTCAAATTGTGGTTACTTCAACTTTGCTCAGGACAAGTTTTAGTTTTTAGTTTTTTATTTTTAGTTTTTATTGCTGGCGGCTGCAATGAATCGCAGCAACAATCAAACAGATTAAGTAATAACTCAAATCCATCACAGCTAAGAGCAAAGGCCGACAGAATTATCACAGCCGGCCTGCTCGACCGCGACCCGAAAATCCGTTCGAACGCAATCGAAGTTGTTGCAGCTATTAACTGGACAAAATTTATGCCCAAAGTTGCCCGGCTTCTAAATGATGATTCTGTTCCGGTCAGATTTTCAGCTGCTCTTGCGGTGGGCGATTTGCAATACCGGCTTGCGGAAAACTCGGTTAGAAAAATGCTCAACGACAAAAATGAAAATGTTCGCATTGCCGCTGCTTATGCACTTGGCCAATTGGGTTCGATTGACAGTTTTAATCTCATTGGCAAAGCAATAACCAGCGAAAATCAGACGGTAAGAGCCAACGCCGCCCTGCTTTTGGGAAAAATCGGAGACCCAAAAGCATTAAAATTATTGCAATATGCCATCCATGACCAAAAATCAGATGACAAAGTTAGATTTCTGGCCGCAGAAGCAAGGGCAGTACTCGGTGATGAGAAAATTTTTCCGAAATTATGGGCAATGCTCATAAGTATTTACGCAGACGACCGAGCTATGGGCGTAAGAGCAATGGGAGCATTGGGAACTGAAAATGCGAAAAACGCACTAATTACAATGCTTGGTGATGAAGTTCCGGAAATTCGGCTCGCTGCAGCAGCTGAACTTGGAAAATTGGGTGATACTCGTGGAGAAATTGAGGTTCTCGATGTTTTCACAAAAAATTTGACAGCCGATATGGATGAACAGGGCAAAGAACGCATTAATCGGCTAACTGCGATGGCAATTGGCCAGATCAAAACAAAATCTCTGAATAAATTTCTCCCGCAATTGCTGAATAATCCGTCAAAATCCGTTCGGCTCGCTGCTGCTAAAGCTGTTTTTCAATCGAAAATCAGATACTAAAATTAGTAATTAATAATTGACATTTGACAAATTATTATCGATAATTGACAGCTGATGGCTTTGGAGGGCGACATTGAAGCCAACGCAAAAAGTAAAAAGTAATCGGTAATCATTTATAACAAGGAGTTGATCTTGAGTACGCTAACAAAGATTCTAATAGTTTTGCTGACAATATCCTCGATTTTTCTCTGCGGCATAGTGGTAACTTACGTAGCCAACGCCGACAATTATATGGAGAAATATCAAAATCTGAAATCCAGCAAAGACAGCTTGAGCAAGGAAGTTGACTCTCTTACAAAACAGGTAAATGAAAAAATCGCTCAGAAAAGACAGGTTGAAGACAAACTCAACGATAAAATAAGCTCGCTTAATACCGAGTTTACAGCTATGCAAACCGAGCTTGGCAATTCCGAGCGGGAAAAAGCTGAACTGCTTCAAAAAGTAAACAACTGGACGAGCATAACTAAGGACTTCTATCAAACCAACGATAAGCAGGGACAGCTATTGAAAAACACACTCGGCGAACTGGAAAGAGTTCGCACCGAGCAGATTAAGCAAAGTAAAGAACTCAACGAAACCACCGCAGCTCTCGTTGAGAAGATGGCAATAATCGAAACGCTTCAGGCCAAAACAAAACGCCTTCTCGAAGAAAAATCAGAACTGCAAAGTCGGCTCAACCAGATTTATCAGCCGATTGGAGTAGCAGCCGCTGGAACTGCTCCGGTTACGCAGCAAAACACCAAAGCAATGCCTGTTAGACCTGAGACAAATAAAATCGGCTTGAACGGATTAGTAACAGCTGTCGATATAAAAAATTCTATGGCAGGCATATCAATCGGCTTAGCTGACGGGGTTAAGGAAGGAATGAAATTTCACGTTGTTCGCGATGACAAATTCGTCTGCGACATTCTTATTATTGATGTTGATTCTGAACAGGCAGTTGGCGTACTCGACCTTGTGCAAAAACAGCCGAAAGTCGGAGACAAGGTTTCCACCAATTTGTAGAAATGTAAATACAAAAAAGCAACTATATAGTTAGGATAGGATTTATAATGGATTCATTTGGAAAGACACCTGGCGTAAAGCCGGCTGCATCAAGTAATCTTTATACTATTATTCTCGTCTTTTCGTTTTGCATAGTGGTAGCCACAGCTGCACTGGTGGCCTACAAGTGTTATTCTCAATACGACACAATATTTAAAATTTGGTAGCAAGTAAAAGTGCAATAATCGGATTTCACACAATTTAGAAGGGAGTCGAAAGTGCTGCTGGACACGATTTTAGGATGGTTCAGTGTGGATATGGGTATTGATCTTGGCACCTGCTCCACATTAGTATGCGTTCGTGGCAAAGGCATTGTGCTAAACGAACCCTCGGTAGTTGCTGTTCGCAAAGGAACTAATATTGTACTGAACAACGGCGAAGCTGTCGGCTTGGTCGCTCGCGAAATGCTCGGCAAAACGCCCGGCTCAATTAGTGCGATAAGGCCATTAAAAGACGGCGTAATAAGCGATTTTGAAGTAACCGAAGCAATGCTCGGCTATTTTATGCGAAAAGTTCACGGCAGAGGCGGTCTTATCCGTCCGCGTGTAGTGATTGCCGTTCCGAGCGGAATAACAGCTGTCGAACGCCGTGCTGTAATCGATAGTGCCGAGCGTGCAGGTGCTCGCAAGGTTTATTTGGTTGATGAACCGATGGCAGCCGGTATTGGCGCAGGCCTTCCAATTACCGACCCAACTGCTTCAATGATTGTGGATATTGGCGGCGGTACAACGGAAGTTGCCATAATGAGTCTCGCTGACATTGCCGCATGCGAATCTATCCGAATCGGCGGAGACGATATGGATGAAGCGGTTATAAATCATTTGAAAAGAACTTATAACCTGCTAATCGGTGAGGCAAGAGCTGAAAAGGTCAAGATACAAATTGGTTCAGCCGCCCCAATTGAAGAAGAACTTACAATGGAAATCGCTGGCCGGGATACGATTTCAGGTCTGCCGCGAAAAATCGTTATAACCAGCGAGGAAATTCGCGAATCCCTGCGTGAACCGATTGCCGCTATAATAGATGCAGTTACAATGACGCTGGAAAAAGCCGAACCGGAACTGGCAGCTGACTTAATCGATAATGGTATTTACATTTGCGGCGGTGGCTCGCTACTGCGTGGAATGGACGCTGTGCTCTCCAACGCAACCGGCTTAAAAGTTGAAAGAGTTGAGGACCCATTAAGTTCTGTAGCTCTCGGAACAAGTGTGTATCTTGAAAACCTGGAGCTGTGGAAAGACACGATGGACCACAGCGAATATGGATGGGAGTAACTTCGTCACTCGTTGCCCGGGATACGGGATACGGTTGATGAGACACCCGTCTTCGCTAAAGCTACGACGGGCAGGCGAAATACGAAGTATGAAATATGGCATGGAAGCAAACCAAAATCTCAGCAAAGATGCTTTTCGTCTGGTTCCTGTTGGCGGGACTGATTTTCCTTTTTGCTCCGCAGCAATTGACCGGTAAATTTCAATCAGCTTTTACTCATATTTTTCGATTGCCGCTTAGTATTGGCAGAAACATATCTCTTGCGTCAAACATTCAGCAGCCGCTGACCGACATTGTCAGCCGCAGAGAATATAACAAACTTCAAAATCACATTGCAAATCTAACGCAGCTTCTCGAGCAGGAGCATAAAAAGAATGAACAACTCAGCGGCCTTCGCAGCCGATTTGTTCTTGAAGGAGCCAGCTTTGTTCTCGCTGATATTATTACTGCTTCAACCGGCGGCCTTGAAAGTGAACTTACAATTAATCGCGGCGAAATCGACAAAATAAAATCCGGCCAATTCGTCCTCGCTGACAACAGCGTGATAGGTATCGTATCAAACATTTCATCCCGCACAGCCCATGTCAGATTGATTACGGATTACAATTCCAAAATACCAGTACAAATAGCTAAAACGAGCCGAATAATGCAGGGCTGCGGCAATAATTCGGCTATGATAAATCTATTAATGACAACTCACAAAGTGAAAAAAGGCGACGCTGTTTACATTGACAAACAGCCGGGAATAATAGATGCACCAATGATTGTCGGCACAGTTAGCGAATGCAAAAAAGATGCCCAAAACCCACTGCTCTGGGACATTACTGTTGAGCCGGTTTGCCAAATCGACAAATTAACCAGCGTGGCAATACTTGTAATGAATCCACAGAAAAATTAGAAAACAGGAACACAAAAAATGCGATGGATTCGGTTTGCAGTTCTTATTTGCCTTGCCACGATTTTACAGGCCGGACTGCTGAACCTTTTTGCCGTAACAAAATGGAGCATCAAGCCGGATTTGCTTTTAATCCTGATGGTTTTTTTCGCTATTTCCTGCACAGGTCGCGATGCTATTATAACTTCTTTTACTATTGGCTTTGCAGCTGATTTAATCGGCTCAACGATGGGCACCCAAATGCTCAGCTTTGGCCTTTTGGGAGTGGCTCTTGCCAATCTGCACCGCATTATTGCAATCAGAAAAATGCCGCATCAGGCATTGGTGATATTTATCATTTCATTTCTCGCCGGCGTTCTCTGCTATTTTTTAACGCTGCTCAAATCCGCCTCTGCGCCGAACGCATACGCCGTTATTTTCGGCTCATCTCTTTATTCAGCTCTGCTCGGACCTTTTTTGTTCTTGCCATTGAGCTGGTGGATGCGTATAAAAAAACCAAAAAGGTAATAAGTTCATAGTTCTTTGTTCATAGTTCATCGATGGGCAGTAAACAACGAACCATGAACAAAGAACTATGAGCAATAAAAAACGAATAAAAATTTTTGTAATCATAAGTATGGCGATGCTGTCGATTTGCCTGCTTCGCCTGGCTCAGCTGCAACTGCTCAGCAGTTCATTTTACAATGATGAAATTACCAAATTAAAACTTCAGCGTTGCAAATCGCTTCAGCTAAAAACTATCAGAGGTAAAATTCTCGACCGAAACGGCTGCGTACTCGCCGTTGACAGGCCGCAATTCCAGCTGTGCATAAATTACGAGCTAAGCTCGATTCTCGATGAGCGAATCAGGAAATCACGGCAAGCAGCTGGCGACGATGTGCAAACCGACTTTGAAAATTTGCAGCACATAATTAGCACCTGCTCAAAATTCGGCGTTGAACCCGAAAAAATTGAAAAGAGAATTATAAATATAAATAATCGCATCTGGAATCTTCGAAGTTTTATGGCTTGGGCGAGGAATAATCCTGACAAAAAAATACTCGAAAAATATGACAACAAAATAAACAGCATTCCACTTTCTGTTGCGATGGCTGATTTTGAAAATAAGTTTTCCGAAAACAAACGCTTTGAACTTATCAGCCAAATTGTGGACGTTGCCGATTTAAATAAAAGCTGGCCACTGCTGGAACTAAAAACTGACGATGATATTTTTGCAGCTCAACTGGAATTTTTGAATACGAGCGGCGTAGAAATTTTGCCGAAAGCCAAAAGATTTTATCCTTATAATTCGGTGGCCGCTCAAACAATCGGCTGGGTTGGCCGGCCGCAGGAATCAGATAAGCAGCTTTTCGCAGATGATAAATTTGCAAACTATCTCAACGATGATGTTTGTGGCCGCAACGACGGCATTGAATACGTTTGCGAAACCATTCTTCGCGGCAGGCGAGGCGAAATTATTTACGACATAGACCGCAAAATTGTCAGCGAAACGCAAACACAATTCGGCGAAGATGTTCAGCTTACACTTGACATTAAACTTCAGCAAAAAATAGAAAATTATTTATCCGATTGCAAACAGAACAAAAACTGCAAATCTCCGACAGCAATTGTAGTAATTGACGTTGGCACTGGTGAAATTATGGCCTTGGTTTCAATGCCGGCTTTTGATTTGAATCGTATAAGATATGATTACGGCACAATAATTGCCGATGTAAATCAGCCGCTGCGAAATCGTGCAATCAACGAATTGTATCCGCCCGGCTCAGTTGTAAAGCCGCTGATTTTGGTAGCCGGTCTTGAATCAGGCAAAATAGATTCTGATGAAATTATCAGCTGCCCCGCCCAAAAAGCACCGCGCGGCTGGCCGAATTGCTGGCTCCACAAAAAATACAGCTGGCTCGGCCACGATGATAAATGGCCGAACAACGCCCGCAACGCAATCAAGGGCAGCTGCAACATTTATTTTTCTCGCCTCGCTGATAGAATTAAATCAGCGGTTTTGCAAAATTGGCTGTCGAAATTCAGTTACGGTCACGAAATTCTCGATTGCCAAATCCAGCAACGCCAACTCAATCAGGCAGCTGGAATAATAACATCGGGCAGATCAAAAAATATTATCCTTCCACAGGAAAAAAGATTTTTCGGCATAGGTCAGGGCAACCTGCGAGTAACTCCCATTCAGGTCGCAAATTCGATGGCAACTATCGCCCGCAGCGGTTTGTCCAAATCTCCGGTTCTTTTAAAAAAATCGAAATCCGAAAATTCGACAGCAAATACCGACATTGGCATTTCACCTGAATCTCTGGCGGTTGTTCGCGATGGTATGGCTGCGGTTGTAAACGAATCCGGCGGAACTGCCTATAATGAATTTATTCACGCCGATTTTGCCGCCCGCGATGTAAAAGTTTATGGTAAAACCGGCTCAACTCAAAATCCCGAACACGCCTGGTTTGCCGGCTTTGCTGAAGACAGCAAATCAAGAGCTATTGCAATAGCTGTAATTGTTGAAGGCGGTCAGCACGGCTCAAGCGATGCCGCCCCGCTGGCCAGAGATATTATCAACTTCTGCATTGAAGCCGGCCACATTGGAAACAATCAATTTTCAGATTGAGCAAAAAATCAAAAATTACAAACTGCTTTCAACTTCAAGATAATTCAATGTCTTTTCAAGTATTTTTCCGGCCACAGGAGCTGCCACCGTTCCGCCAGTGTAGCCCTTGCCAAGTGAAACATCCGGCTTAAAAATTGAAACAAGAACAATTAACTGCGGATTTTCCGCCGGCGCTCCTGCAACAAATGAAGCTACATACTCGTTTTCGCTATAGCCGGTGCCGTCACTTTTCGCCAGTTGAGCTGTTCCTGTTTTACCGAACACCTGCCATTTTTTGAGTTGCGCTTTTTTCCCCGTCCCCTCATTCACCACGCCGGCCATTGCTTCGCGCACGAGCCAGTTTGCAACTTCTGGTTTAACTACAAAACCAACATCAGACGGTGATTTCTTTTGCATAATAATTTGGCCATTATTGTCCACAATTGCCTCTATCAAAAACGGCCGAACACTTTTACCGTCATTGGCAAGTATGCAAAAGGCCTTTACAAGCTGGATTGCAGTTACAGAAATTTCCTGTCCGAAAGGAACTCTCGTTATGCTATAGCCGTCCCATTTTTTCAGCGGCCGCAATTTGCCATCGACTTCGCCCGGCAAACCGAGCATAGTTTTTTTACCAAAACCGAAAAGTTCCAGACCATTATAGAGTTTATTTTTACCAAGTTTCTGGCCGATTTTAGCCATTCCAATATTGCTGGAATTTATCAGGATTTCACGAACACCGAGATCGCCGAATTTATGGTCGCCATATTCGCCAATCCTGCCGAAACCTTTTCCGCGATAATTTCCGTTTTCGCAGAATATTTTTTCATCTTTACTGACAGCATTTGCCTCGATTGCGATTGCCGCTGAAATTGGTTTTAGCAAACTACCCGGCTCAAACTCATCACTAATCGCTCGATTTCTAAGCGTATCCATTTGGGCTAAGCCAACTTTGTTCGGCTCAAAATCCGGCAGTGAAACCAATGCAAGAATCGCTCCTGTTTTTGCCGAAGCCACAATGGCAATCGCAGATTCAGCGCCAAAATCCTGATATTGTTTCAGCAGTTCAGCTCTTGCAAATTGCTGAACCGTAGCATCGAGAGTAAGAATAATTCCAACACCATCTCGCAACTGATAATTTTCATTATTCGAACCAAACGGCGAATCACTAATCGGTCTTCTCGCAGCATCGGCAAGGAAAACATTTTTGCCTGTTCTTCCTTTTAGATTTTTGTCGTATTGCAATTCAATGCCGTCAAGGCCATCGCCATCAAGGCCGGTAAAACCAACCACATGCGAAGCAAGATTGGCCATCGGATAATATCTTTTCCAACCAGACTGAACGCCGAGACCATAAATTTTTCGAGCTGCCCTGCATTGCTCCACTTCGGCGTTGGTTTTGATTTTTACAAAGCCGGGATTTCGGCTCTCGGTAATTAATTTGCAAATCTTATGCGCCGGCAAATCGACAATGTCAGCCAACTTATTCGAAACTTCTATAGGGTCTTTTATAGTTCTCGGCTCGGCAAAAATAGTTTGAATTCTACTGCTGGCGGCTAAAACCCGTGCGCGGCAATCGAGAATTACGCCTCTTTGCGGCTGATGAATGATTCTGCCCTGCTGTTGCCTGGCGCAAATTTGGACGTAATGGCTGCTTTTGAAAAACTGCAGATAAAAACATCTTCCCATCAGCGTAAGTAACGCCGCCAAAAGCAGAGCGAACAATATAATGATGATTTTAAGGTGTTTCACTATCGGCTGACCTGCTCAGATACGGCTGCTGGATTTATAAGATTTTCCAATCGTAATTGTTTTTGCCAGAGCTGCTGTTCTAATCGGCTCTGCTCAGCTTTATTTTTGCAAAGCTGATAAAAAATTCGTTTATCGCTGCTGCGTAAATAAACGGTGAAAATTAAAACAGTTGTGATGCAGAAAACGACAAAAATGAAACGGAATCTGGATTTCATAATAAGTGCTTAAAAGAGTTGAGACACAAATCAAAACTATTTTCTCGGCAGTTTCAAACGTGTTCCGACAGTCAGATTATCTTCATCATCTATTATGCCGGAATTCAGCGATGCCAATTCGGCATATCTGCTGCCATTGCCCAACTGCGAAGCAGCTATTTTCCACAAACTATCACCATCTCGCACAATATAAACTTTTGCTTTTGCAAAGCTGGTTTTCTTGATGGTCGATTTGACAGTAGAAACCTTTTTATAACTTGTAACCACATCTGAAATAGCAGGAATAATTAATTTTTGGCCAACGTGAATTTGGTCAGCTGATTTCAATACAGTACCATTAGATGCAAATATTTTGTCAACATTGATTTTTCTATTGCCCTGCTCGGAGCCGTAAAACTTTTTCGCTATTGAAGCCAGCGTATCACCGGACTCGATTACATAAATTCTTGGCAGAATTGTTTTGCGGATATTAATCTTTTGCCGAATCGGTTTCTGCTTTACAACTTTATAAGCTGCCTTTTGAACAGGAGCCAAAAATTGTTTTGCGGTCTTATTTGCAGGAGCGGATACACTTTTTGGCAACGCCGTTTCAAAACGGACTTCTTCATCCTTTGCCGGCTGAGCTACAACATGTGTATATTTTCTTTTGGCTAATTGCGGACGGCTAACCGTTTTGTAACTTGCCTTTCGCTGACTTGCAGCAAGGCCAAGCGAACTATTGCCGGAACTGACCATACCCGTAGTAAGCTCGTTGTTATCTGTCTGGGCATTGAAATGCGGCAAGCCGTTAATAACAAAGGCGATAATAAATATAAAAACCAAACCCAATAGTAATCCGACTTTTGCATCCGAAGTCATAAACGACACTCCATTGTTCGTTGTTAGTGGTTCATTGTTCATTGAGTTCTTTTGCTACGAACTCATAACCCTTTGTGCTATTCTCAATTTCGCACTTCTTGCTCGCCGATTTTCGGCTATTTCTTCTTTCGTTGGCACAATTGGCTTTTTCGTAATTATTTTATAAAAGCCGTCCTTTGCCTTCTCTTTGAAATCGTATTTAACAATTCGGTCTTCTAAACTGTGAAAACTTATAATAGCTATTCGGCCATTTTCCTTTAGAATCAATGGTGCAACAGTAAGCAGCTCTCTCAAACTTCCCAGCTCATCATTGACAGCAATTCTAAGTGCCTGGAAAGTTCTCGTTGCCGGATGTATCCTGTTTCTTTGTTGTTTTTTTCCTGGCCGTTTCAACGCCCTGCACACTATCGCAGCAAGTTCGCCTGTAGTTTCTATCGGCTTAATTTTTCTATTTTCAACAATAAATCGTGCAATTCTTCTCGAAGCTCTCTCTTCGCCAAATTCAAAAATCAAATCGGCCAAATCATTTTCATTTGTTCTGCTAATTATTTCAGCTGCGGTGGTTTCCAATTGAGCATCCATTCTCATATCCAGCGGCATATCAACCTGAAAACTAAGGCCTTTTTCGGAATCGGCCAGCTGCTGCGAAGACACACCTAAATCTGCGAGAATGAAATCAACTTTTTTAATGTTCTGCTCAAGGAGCTGCTCGGCGATTTGAGAAAAATTTGAGTTAATCAGAATAACTTTGCAAGCAAGATTGTCTAATTTTAAATGGGCCCTTTGGACAGCATTTTTATCAACATCCAGGCCAACTATAACTCCCTCAGGGCCCAAATTGCTGC
>JAGLSG010000054.1 GCA_023135865.1 Planctomycetota bacterium
CTTTTGTCGCCCTGGAAGATTAGTCCCACCTGACTGTGATAGATGAATGCTACACCGCCTATTGCTACGACTGTCAGGATAACGATGGCTATCAGCACTTCCACAAGCGTGAAGCCACAGGCGGTTTTTGGCCGTTTGACAGTCATTATATTGTGCCCTCCATTTTCTTACTTTTGCGTTCTGGAAGCGTAATAGCTTTACTATTTAGTGCTGCTATTTGCAACCACCTTGCATCTGCCTGCCGTACTACCTCCTCAGCAGGCAGAGCTTTTACAGCGGACATTATTACTCCGCTTGCTGAACCACACAAAAGCATTCTTAAACCGTTACTGGTCAACCAACGGCTAACCAATGTTACGTGCTGTATATCTTGCTACAGCGTAGAAACAACAGGGCCGCTTAAAGTTACGGTATAGGTCCTGCTTGTTGGTGCTGTAGCCGGAGCAGCTCGGCCGTCTTCGGAAGCAGTTGCGTCTACAGTAATTACGAAACTAAGTCCAGTCGCGCCATAGGCCGCTCCAGAAACCGTATAGCATGCATCCGAGAAGTACGTTCCATTGAGATCGAGGTCAGCAAGACCCAAAGCTGAATTGCCATCATCCAGTGCGCCATTGACAGTGGCGGCAACAAAACCGGCAGTTCCTTTTTCAGCTGCATAAGCACGAATCCCAGTTGCAATACTGCCGCAGGCAGCATAAGCCTCTGACCACTTTGCTGAATCAATTCGGCCACGCATAATCGGAATCGCCACCGAGGCCAGGATACCGACGATGAGTATAACCACCATCAATTCGACTAATGTGAAACCTTTTTTGCTTCTCATTTTACTTTCTCCTTAAAAAAAGCGTTTAAATTCTCATTCATTCTGCGAGCACATCACACATCTCGTGCTCACCCAAGCCGCAATCGACAAGATTAAGTAGCGACTTTACAAACTTTATATTTCAATTTAGCGTTAAAACATTTTAATTCTGTATCCGCTCAAATATAGCTGTTTAACCTGTTGTATTCGACATTGAGAAAATCGGCAGATACAAAGCTAATACAACTATCAATACAATCCCACCTACGAGTACAATCATTATCGGCTCCAAAAGAGCCATAAGTGTGTCGATTGAAGAATTAACTTTTCGCTCATAATAATCAGCTGTTCTATCGAGAACCTTGGCCAAGGAGCCGCTCTCTTCGCCCACCTGTATCATCTTGACCAGCATATTGGGAAAAAAATCAGCCGAAGACATACTGACTGAGATATTTGAACCCTCAATAATGTGGTCTCTTGTGTGTGTTATAGCTGCTTTGGTAATATCGTTACTGGTCATTGTTGAAAGAATCTCGAAAACTTCCAATACAGAAACGCCGGCAGAAAGCAGCGTAGACATCGTTCTGCAAAACATCGCTATAAATGCCTGATTTAATATTTTGCCGAGCAGCGGCAAAAAGAATACAGCTTTACTAAACAGCAAATGACCTTTTTTAGTTTTTGTGTAAGCCAGTGTGGCAGAAATAACAATCAGAGCGACCGCCCCGATAATATAAAGAAGATTGTTTTTAAGTATGTCGTAGAAATTCATAAAGGCCTGAGTAAAGGCGGGCATATCCATATCCATTTGGTCAAAAATTGCCTTAAAACGCGGCACAAGAAAGGCCATTATAAATATGACCAGCAGTGTAACAAATCCCAAAACAAAGCAGGGATAGGCCATAGCACCTTTGACTTTTTTGCCGAGCTTATCTTTATTGTCGAAATATTCAGCCAAGCGGTGAAGGGCAAGCGAGAGATTACCTCCCGTTTCGCCGGCAAGTATTATTGCACGTGAAAGCGCATTGAAAACCTTCGGGAAATCGGAAAGACCTTCAGAGAGCGTTTCGCCTCGCTCCATTTTTTTCAGAACTTTCCGCAAAACGTGCTGCAGATGCGGATTTTCTATGTCTTCAGTGATTGTATCAAGAGCTGTAGTAATAGCTATTCCGCCTTCAACCATTGTGGTAAGCTGCCAGCAAATGGCAGCGAGGTCCGATGATTTTATGCGTTTTGTGTTTTCCGAAATCCTGGTTTTCTTGACTTGTATACTCATTTCATCAACGGAAATAGGGGTAAAGCCCTGCTCGCGAAGCCAGCTGATGGCATCATTGACATTGGATGCCTGCTTGAGGCCTTCCTTGCGTATGCCAGATAAATCACGAGCTATGTATTTATAGCTTTTCATTGACCTTAACTTCTCAACTAATAAATAAAACTGAAAACCACAGCCCAAAATTCAAAACTTACTTGTCTTTAAATTTTAAGTTTTTAGTTTTGGTTTTACACTTTCAACTTTGAGTTTTGCGTCTTTCTTATCGGTGTTTGAAACCAACTGGTTTAGCCATGCTCATCTTAGTGCAGCTAAAAAAACACGCTGGCAAAAGTAATACCATCGTATTTTTTTGAACATTCAGGTTGGCGCTTAGTCAAAGTTGCTCCTATAACAAATCCAAAATAATGTTCTTTTTCCACAATACGGCTATAAACGTTGCCTAAATAGAGTTTACGTTTAACAATTGATTATTACAATTACGGGAACTACGGGATGTAACAGCGGGCGTTTGCAGCTTTGGCGGCTTTTTGAGTTTGCTGGCCATTTTTGACTTAATAGTCCCATAATAATTTTGAATTATAAAAAACTATCGCAGCAAAGTTATGATTCCGTTAATTAAAAATTTAGGTAATCCCTAAAAATACGTTCTGTCATTGCGAGCGCAGCGAAACAATCTCGCCTTTGAAGCAATAATAGAGATTGCTTTGTCGTTTCACTCCTCGCAATGACATTTTTAGAGGTTCCCTTAGGATTTAGAAATTCTTTTTTTGCGAGTACTTTCTGTAAAGGCAGTTTTTAGAATTTCTTCAGCGGTGGTCAGTCCCTGTAGAACTTTATTTGCTCCGCTTTGAAGCAGTCCTCCATTTCCATTTTGCTGCGAGAGCTGCCTTATCCTGGCCTCTCCTGCGCCTTCTATTAGTTCCTGTCGCATCTCGTTGTCGAGTGTCAGCACTTCAAAGATTGGCAGTCGGCCATGATAGCCGGTTTGGCCGCAGGCCTTGCAGCCGCTACCTTTGTAAAACACGGCATCTTTACGCTGCTCAGGTGAAATTTTAAGACGTTTTAGAATTTCCGGACTGATTGTAACCGGCTCTTTGCAGTGCTCGCAGATTTTTCTTACCAGCCGCTGAGCCACAACCATATTCAAAGATGAAGCCAAAAGGCAGGGGTCAATTCCCATATAAACAAATCTGCTAATCGCACTTGGAGCATCGTTAGTGTGGAACGTGCTCAAAACCAAGTGGCCGGTCAGCGAGGCCTTGATTGCTATTTCAACGGTTTCCTTGTCGCGGATTTCACCGATTAAAACAATGTCAGGGTCCTGTCTTAAAATTGCACGCAGGCACGATGCGAAATCGAGATTTATTTCCGGCTTGACCTGAATCTGATTTATTCCGGCAAGGCGATATTCAACAGGGTCTTCGACGGTTGTTATATTTTTAGCCGGGTCTTTCAAATAATTCAAAGCCGAATAAAGCGTAGTGCTTTTGCCGCTGCCAGTCGGGCCTGTAACAACTATAATTCCGTGCGGTTGCGAAAGGGCATCTTTGAACTCTTCGAGAAATTCCGGCTCAAAGCCAACTTTATTTAAGTCGTGGCCGGCTGAAGAAGCATCGAGAATTCGCATTACGATTTTTTCGCCGTAAATAGTTGGAATGGCTGATACGCGAATGTCTATATCTTTTCCATGGGAATTTTTTATTTTGAATCGACCGTCCTGCGGCAGGCGATGCTCGGCGATATTCATATCTGCGAGAATCTTCAACCGCGTAACTACAGCTGCCTGCATATTTCTGGCCGGCGGAACCATCTCTCGAAGCGTTCCATCAATTCGCATACGAATCATCATTGAATATTCCTGCGGCTCAACGTGAATGTCGCTTGCACGGCTTTTGGCAGCGTGGCTCAGCATCAGAGAAACAAAACGAACAACAGGTGCCTGAGTTGCGGCGGCCTGACTGTCCATGCTCTGCAGGAAATCCTGATTGGATGAATCTTTTGGCAATTCATCTTTTGCTTCAAGTTTTACGAGGTCGCGAAGACTCTGCTCTTCAATATCGCAGCCGTGATAAGCTGCTTCTATTGCCTGGCGAATCTCTCTCGGAGAGCTGATTACTATTTCAATCTGCCGCTTCATTTTCAGAGTAATTGTATCTATTGCAATTACGTTTAGTGGGTCAGCCATTGCAACGATTACATTTTTATCTTCCGGATTTTCTCTAAGAGCGACAAGGCAAAATCGTTTTGCGATTGCTTCAGGAACGAGACGTGCAATGTTCGTATCAATACTTGTTGCATCGTCAAGCCGTATGTATTCCATAGAAAGATGCTCAGCCAAAGCGCAGGTAACATCTTCCTCGTCAAGCAATTTGAGTCGATGTAAAACTTCGCCGAGCCGTCCGCCGTGTTCATTTTGTTCGGTCAAGGCCGAATTCAATTCTTCACGGGTTAATAGCCCTTTTGATGCGAGCAGCTCACCAAAGAGAAGTTCCGTTTTTATGGTTGGTGTATTTGAAATGTCCTGTACAGTTTTCATCTGAATCTCTCCATCCAAATTAAAAGTCCTGCCGTTAAAAAAAACGGCCATCTAAAACATAAAATAAAAAAACGCAAATGCCAAAAAATGAAGATGAAAAATTTCAAAATTTGATGTTGTTAGTTGCTGGTTGCTTGCTTGCCACGTCGTAGCTTTGGCGAAGACGGGTTGTTAGTAAAGACAGTCGAGCAACAAATTTATAATTCTAAATTCTAAATTATTTATAGGACGCTTCTTTATTTTTTGTTTTTCATAAAGCTGTTTTTAAGCACGTTAAAACACAAACGAATCATAAGCAGGGTTTTTCCTAATAGTGTACAGGGGTTTTGCCGAATTGGAAACTCAGGTTTACGGATGAAGTTTTTAATAAAAAGCGAGGCAGCAGCTATGAAAATAAAAACACTAATAGTTGATGACCACGAAATAGTGCGTCAGGCAATTGCAGCTCTTCTTGAAAGTGAGCATGGAATCGAAGTTGTCGGCGAGGCGCAGGACGGAAGGAAAGCCGTTGAATTGGCCGGCCTGCTGAAACCAGATGTGGTTGTGATGGATATAACTATGCCGAATCTAAATGGCATTGAGGCCACTCGTCAGATAGTTCGCGAAATGCCGGATACAAAAATTGTGGCACTTTCAGCTCATTGCGACAGACGCTCGGTTAGAGAAATGCTAAAAGCCGGTGCAAGCGGATATGTTCCGAAAAACTCTGCATTTGAAGAGCTGATTTGCGCGATACGAAATGTGGCAGCGGGCAAAAATTATCTAAGTCCAAACGTAAGTAAAATAGTAATGGAAGAATATATTCAGCAGTCGGATTTGGGCGAGGATGCTTCGGTTTACTCTGTTTTGACGGCGAGAGAACGAGAAGTATTGCAGCTGATTTCGGAAGGCAAATCTACAAAAATTATCGCAAAAGAACTGCATCTCAGTACTAAAACCATCGAATGGCATCGCAGCCACCTGATGAGCAAACTAAATGTTCAAAGCGTAGCCGAACTGGTGAAATATGCCATAAGAGAAGGGCTGACCTGTGTGGAAGTTTAAGGGCAGCTCTTAAAATTTGCCGAGAATCTGCGGCTGCTATACTGTTCACGATTGAAATTTTCCGTTTGTACGCGGGTAAGTAACTTAAAAATAATTAGTTACGGTTTTACTCGCGGACATTTACTGCCCTGAAGGGTATAAAACCAGGTTTTTCGATAGTCATAACCAGAGATTGTCCGGTTAAAAGCCGCCTTAATATGTCCGATAGCTTTTAGTAAGTAGTGCCAAAGTAGTGTGTTGAAAAAACTAATGTTAATGTTTTGAAGAATTAAGGAGATTCTGCGATGAGTGAAAGCGATTTCCATCCTAAACACCTCGACGAAATTTTTGCCGACAGTGAAAGAGAATACATTGTTCTCAGCATTCCAACGCTTGAAGATTGTGTGGAAGTGATGCGGGTTCGTGAATCAGCGGGAAGAATAGAAATGGATAAACGTCCCCTGACAGCGGATTACATCAAGGCAGTCATAACAGCTGACAATCAGATTATTCCGGTTGTTGCAAAACAGGATATGACCGCAGCCGCTTCAAGTTCCACTTCCAAAGAAGTTATTCACAAAAGCTAATTTTCAAAATTGCTGTAAGTGAATTCCGGTTTTTGTGCGGTGTTTGTAAATTGCAAATATGCCGAGCCGTCCTAATGTTGGGATGCTCGGCTTAAAGCAGTTTATTAAAAAATATTCAAAACAGTGGTCAGCGAGAGAGAGTCAGGAAATGGATGAAAAAGAAATAAAAGTTCTGCTCATTGAGGATAATCCCGGAGATGTTCGTCTTATAGAGGATATGCTGAGCGATGGAACCAGCTACAGATTCGAGCTTGAGTGCGCAGGAAAACTTTCCGACGGCCTGGCTTGTCTCGACCGCAATGATTATGATTTGGTTCTGCTGGATTTGGGCCTGCCGGATAGTAGTGGTCTGGAAACCTTTTTCAGTGTGTATGCCAGGGCTGCGCATCTGCCGATAGTTACGCTGACAGGTTTTGGCGATGAAACGCTGGCTATCAATGCTGTTCAGCACGGGGCACAGGACTATCTCGTAAAAGGGCACGTTGACAGCAGCTCTTTGCAGAGGGCATTGCGGTACGCAATAGAGAGAAAAAGCGCAGAACAAACGCTAAAAGAATACCGCAAAAAAATGGCAAGAGCTGAACTGCTCGCTTCACTTGGAACGCTAAGCGCAACACTTGCTCACGAACTGAATCAGTCGCTTACTGTGATTGGTCTGTCAATCGAAAATTCAATTGATGAATTACTGGAAGTATCCTGTCCTGAGCCGGCTATAGATTATCTTAGAAATTCGCTCGGCGAAGTTGAAAATGCTGTGGCAATTGTTGAGCGATTCTGCAGCTTCAGCAGGAAATCTTCCGGAACAACATTTGGTCAGGTAAATCTGCAAAGCGTTGGCGAAAGAGTTGTCGGACTTTTGAATAAAAACGCAAGGCATGAAAAAGTTATTATAAACCTTAAAGAGCTTGATAAACTGCCTTTGATTTACGTCAATCAAAATGACGTTGAGCAACTTTTCTTTTCACTGATTCAAAATGCAATACAGGCATCTGATGGGAAAAAACGCAGCGTGATAAATATCAGCGGAAGCGTCAAAGATGATAATGTTGAATTGATGTTTGCTGATACGTGCAGCGGAATCAAAAAAGAAAAACTTGAAAGAATATTCGAGCCGTTTTTTACAACCAAGCCATCCGGACAGGGAACAGGTCTTGGGCTTTGCATCGTACAGCAATTAGTCACAAAGTACGGCGGAAATATCAGGGCAGAAAGCAAATACGGCAGCGGAACAACTTTTTACGTTACTCTGCCAGTGCATTTTGACGCAGAAAGAGAAGGGGAAAATAGTGAATCACACAAAACGCAACATATTTCTTGTTGATGATGAGCCGGGTGTTCTAAAAGTAATAGAACAAACGTTAAGACCGCTCGATTGCAATGTTACTTGTTTCGATAATGCGGCTGATTGTCTTGAACAAATACGTCTTGACGGCTGCGATATGCTAATCACGGATGTGCGAATGCCGGATATGGATGGTATTGAACTTACCACAAGAGCAAAACAAGCCAATCCCAACCTTTCTGTGCTGGTCATAACCGGTTACGCTGATATTCCGATGGCAATACGAGCCATAAAAACAGGGGCTACAGATTTTATTGAAAAACCGCTTAAAAGGGATACATTTTTGCAGGCAGTGGGATCAGTTCTGGAAAAGGCCGGCGAAATTGACCCGCTGGTCGGGCAAACGCTCACAAAAACAGAAGAAAGAATCCTCGAACTGATAATCGCAGGAAAAGGTAATAAAGAAATCGCCTTTATGCTGCATCGCTCGGTGAGAACGGTTGAATGGCACCGCAACAGAATTATGCGGAAGCTGAATGTGGATAATATCGTTGACCTCATTAAAACCTCTGTTGGGGCGCCGGCAGGCAGATAATTTCCAATGGCAGAAGTCGGGTGAAAAGCGAAAATAGACGATATTAAAAGTAAATAATCAATTAAAACAGTTTTATTGTCGATATAACCCTATAAGTATCATTTTAGTGCGATTAAAGTGAATAAAGTTGTTTTTTTGGATAAAATCGCAGGGGGATTATGAAAAGGGAGGGTCTTGGAAACGGGTAAAGAGTTAGAAAAATGAGCCAAAAAGGGGTTTTTTGGCGAAAAAATTGCCTGTTGGAAAGATTTTCGGCGGTTTATTGAGAAAAAACAATTTAAGTTTTAGTAGTGAAAGGGGATAATTATGACGTTTGAAAGCCAAAAAGAGGCAGGGTGGTTTGGGAAACTAAGGAAATCTTCCTTGTTTCCGGCCTTTTTGATGCTGATAGGGCTGTTTGCTCAAATTGCGGAAGCCCAGCCGGCTCCGAGCGTAGAGCATTACAAAATGCTTTCGTTTCTTGAGTATCAGGGAAACGGTCAATTCGACAGTCAGGTTGAAGCTCTTGTGGAAGTTAAAAAGCAGGATTTGCTCGATGGCAAATTCTCAAAATATTTCATCTCCACAAATGATTTTGACATTGGACTTGGCAATAAACCCCAGTCAAAAGACATTACATTTGTGCTGAGCAATCAGAACAGAAATCTGTCGGGTTTGAGCGGCGATTTGGCAATTGTTGAGCGGGCGAATAATAAATGTATCGGCTCACTGCAGAAAATAAGCAAATGCAATATCGGCAAGACCTGGAAGCAGTCATTTGACGTTTCGCAGGTTTACGGTCCGCTGCCGCAGCAATTGAATTTTACTGTGACGGCGATACATCTCGCAACAGAAGCGTTTGGCGAAATGCTCGCTGTTAGGGCAATTTCTGAGCCGTTTCTTGTGCGAGTCGCCAGTGCGTCAGGCCAAATCGGCTATGTTACATCAAAAATAAGCGTTGTTTACCTATTCAATATGGATATGGATGATATCTATATGAGCGCATCGGTCTTTGAAGCATCGACAGCTATGAACGGCTTCAATGAAGAGATGCGTTATGAGTTTGCAACATATAAAAGCGATTCTTATGGCGTGGCAGCTGACCTGACGGGGCTTGGAAGTAAATTTACGAATTTTGTTAAGAAAATCGGTCTGCGTAAAAAGCCGTTTGAAGTTGTCGAGCCGGGTTCTTTGCCGCAATGGGTTCTGATTGATGGCCTGCGGACAGCGGCGGTTGGCAATGTTTGTGCAGCTCTTTCGTGCGAAGGAGCGGTTAATCCTGTTTCCTCAATTTTCGTTGCCGGCGGCAGAACGCTTTCGCTTCAAGGGCTTGGCGGTTTGAGTACGTTTGTTGGAAGTGGTACGGTCGGTGGCGGCCTGTCCGGCTCAGTACCCGGCGTTGGCGGCTTGGCCGGCGGTGGTGGACTTGCTATTGGCGGAGGCGTTGGCACAGGACTGGCAGTAGCCGGAGTGACGGTAGGAACAGTTGCAGTAGCAGGCGGCTTTGACAGTGAAGAAAGTGATAGCAGTCCAAGTACGCCGTAATCGCAGCATTTTTTAGTTTTTATTTAGTAAATAATTGTTTTTATAAGTGGCGGCTGTAAAAAGCCGCCACTTTTTTTATGTCATATTATGTTTTTATGTTGCAATTAAATGCAAAACAGCCATAATCCACACGGATGGTGGGACTTAATATATTTAGTCTGCCAAATAAAGTTTTTTTGTAGCGTTTGCGGGGCAAGTGGGGATTCCAAAGAGCGATAATAATTAATCTTTCAGCCCACAAAACGCCGATAAGGATACAAAATAATGTGTAATTTGGGGCGCGCGAATATATTTGAATATTAGGGCAAAAGTAGTTAGGGAGAACACTCGGTGAAAAAGCCATGGATACGGCTGGATAGTTGGAAGATTGTTTTCAGTTACATATTTTTCTTTGCACTTTGTCTGATTCTCGCTGGTTGCGGGCCGAGAATTTCGTCTGCCGACCAAAAAAAAGAATTTGAAGATGCCATGCCTATCGTAGCTGGCTTTGATGCTATAGGTGTCGAAGTGGCAAACGATGACGTTGGCCCATATCGTGTTATCTGTGGTGATATACTAAAATTTCAAATGCCGGTTATTCTGCGTGTTATTTCCTCTGATTTATCGGAGTGGCTAAAACCAAATGGCAGCAGAGAAGGTGGAGTTGAGCCGTATATGGCTCGAGTTGACAGCGAAGGAAAAATTACCCTGCCAATTATTGGCCGAATGTTCGTTGCAGGAGAAACGCTTGCCGATATAGAATCAGCTGTTATAGCTGCGTATTATCCGAAGTATGTTGTGAATCCGCCGATGGTGGTCTGCGAAGTTGAGCAATATAGGCGTGAAAACGAGAGGGTTTTTACGGTTATGGGGCTTGTTAATAATCCGAACGCATTTCCATATCCGCCAGATGTGCAATATAACCTGATGGAAGCGTTGGCGTTTGCGGGCGGCCTGGATATGGTGGCTGACCCGAAATATGTCAAAATATTCAGGCAGGGTGCCGATGGCGAAATTGTTTCAGCTGTGTTCGGGGTTGGAAGTAAACAAATGGCTGATGCTTATAGTACTGCTATAAAGCCGGGTGATGTGGTATATGTTGACCACACGCTGATAACACGCACAAACCAATTCCTGTCCAACGTATTTCGTATTGGGGTCGGGGCCGACGTTAGATTTGCTCAGTAGAATGCAGTCAGATTTTAGAGAGAAAATATGAATAAGAGGGTAAACGAAAATTCCAATTCAAGCGTAACAGCTTTGAAAGATGATAACCTGTTTAACGAAGGATTTCTTTACATCGTACTTCGGCATCGGTTGATTATACTTTCGACGGCAATACTGTTTCTTGTGGGAGCGTTTCTTTATCTTCTAAAAGCAACACCTATTTATACAAGCTCATCGCGATTATATGTTGAGCAAGTCGGGCCTCGTATCATGAGCGAATACGAAGGCGTAATGACAAGGTCAAAAAACTATCTCTACACGCAGGGCGCATTGCTAAAATCCACTCCGATTGTGGCTGACGCAATCGAAACTGCTCAAATGCAACGCTTTAAAACATTTACAAATGTGGATAATACAGTTGGCTATATTAAAAATAATCTTGGAGTAGGTGTTGGAAAAGCGGATGATATTATTACGGTCTCGTTTGATTCGCCGTATCCGCAAGAGGCCGCTCAAGTGGTCAATTCTATGGTGGATTCATATGTGAGTTATCATACCAGCCGTAAACGCAGTACCGCTTCCGAAGTTTTAAATATACTTCAAAAGGAAAAGGTTAAACGGGACAAGGAACTATCTGATAAGTTTAAGGAGATGCTTGATTTTACAAAGGAAAATGGCGTAGTTTCTTTCGACAATAAAGGAGGACACATCGCTTTTGAAAGATTAGCTAAACTTTCTGACGCATTAACAGAAGCGCAGCTCGCTTCGGTCAATGCAAAAGCTGATTACGAAGCCACGAGAAGTATGGCGGCGGAACCGGCTAAAATCAAGCAGTTTGCAGCAGCTCTGCCGACAGCCGGCGTACGGGTTTTTGTAAATGATTTGGAAACCCAGCTGCAGACCGAACTAAGATATGCCCAAACCGAGCTGGTCAATGCAAGATACCATTGCACCGAAGACCATCCGTCAGTGCAGGCGATTCATGAAAAAATAGAACGAATCAATGAGCAGCTTGATAAAGAGGCAAGAAGTTTTGCTGAGGCCTATATTGAAGTGATGCAGCTTAGGTGGGCGACGGCGAAGCAAAGAGAAAATGAACTGCAAAACTCGTTTGAAGAGCAGCGCAAATTAGCACAGGGGTTGGGGATAAAGGCAACTGAGTACTCGGTGCTGCAGTCTGAATTAAAACGAACCGAACGGCTTTGTGAAATTCTCGACAATCGTATAAAAGAACTCAATGTTACAGAAGATGTAGGGGCTTTGAATATAAGCATACTTGAAGTTGCGCGTATTGCAGAGGTGCCGTCAAAGCCACAAAAAGCAAAAATTATGGCAATGGCTTTGTTAATGGGACTTATGGCTGGTTGCGGTCTTGCAATGCTTAGAGACTGGAAGGATTATCGACTTCGTTCGTCTGATGAGGTGGCAGCTGTTCTTGGAGTACCAGTTCTCGGCGTTGTACCTACGATGGATGAAGGTAAAACTATTGTCGGTCGCAGCCGTAAATTCTGGTTCGATACGAAAGATTTGATAAATGACATTTCCAAAGTAGTAAAAGCTGTTTTCTCTACCGGTTCGGGCCAAGCTGATTCATCTGCAAAATCATCGGCAAACAGCAGTTTAGCTGAAAAGACAAAGCAAAGTATTATGGAGCGGGCTCAAAGAGCGAGAGCTGAACTTAGAGCTATGAACAGAGCAGCGTACATGGAAACTCGCTCGAAATTTTTTGCAGTTGAAGGAAATGGAAAAGAAGGCGTGGCCAAGCTGGATGACAAAGGTACAACTACAAGGAATTATATTGTAGCATGTGGCCAGAAAGTCCATCTAAAACCGAGGTCGGTTGCAGCTGAGGCCTATCGAACCATACGAACAGCGGTGTTCTTCGGGGTGCCTAAAGGTCAGGCAAAAACTATACTCGTAACTTCACCTGCATCTGGAGATGGAAAAAGTACGCTTGTAAGCAATCTTGCCATCACAATGGCGCAAGCCGGACAAAAAACGCTTGTACTTGATGCAGATTTCAGAAAGCCGACTCAGCATAGTATTTTTGAAGTTGACGGCCTAAAAGGATTGTCATCTGTGCTTGCGGGGACTCTGAGCATAAAGCAGGCGGTTCAGCCCGGACCGGTTAAGGGACTTGATGTGCTGGCCTGCGGGCCGGAAGTGCCAAATCCAGCTGAAATACTAAACAGCGATGAATTTGAGAAGATACTCAAAACCCTTTCCGAAAAATATGACCGCATAGTTATAGATTCGCCGCCAGTGGCACCTGTTGCAGACAGCCAGATTCTCGGTGCGATCTGCGATATAACTCTTCTCGTGCTAAGAGCTGAAAAATCTACAAGACGCCTAAGTCAGCAAACAAGAGACGGCTTATTGAGTGTCGGAGCCCGCATACTCGGTGCAATCGTAAATGATGTTCCAAGAAAACACGGCAGCTACGGCTATGGCAGCTACGGATACGGCTATGGTAAATATGGCACGTATTACGGCGGAAATAGAGAAGAGCAGTAAAATATTTAGCGTTTGTGTGTCTTAAATTAAATTGTTCTAAAACTAAGCTTATCAGGGGGGCTTGGCATATAGGCAATACTTGCGATGAGTTAGGGAAATGTGATGCGGAGTGTCAGGGATAATTTGACCGAATCCGGGTTGGTTGATTCGGATATAGCTGGTTGTGTTGGCTATGTGGATATTCACTGCCATTGTCTGCCGGAACTTGACGATGGGCCTGCAACAATCGCTGAAGCAATTTCACTTTGCAAAGCTCTCAGCGATGACGGCATAGTAAAAGTTATTGCAACTCCGCACCAGCTCGGAAGGTTCAGCGGCTGCAATAGTGCAGAATACGTTCGGCAAACGATAGCTCAATTTAGTGAAGAATTAAAAAAGAATAATGTTTCTCTTGAGATACTTCCGGGCGGCGATGTTCGGGTTGACGAGAGAATATGTCAGCTGCTTGAGCAGGACGAAATACTAACACTTGCCGATGGCGGAAAATATATTCTGCTCGAATTGCCGCACGAAATTTTTATAGACATAGAGCCGTTGATTATTGAATTGGAAACAGCTGGCATAAAATCAATTATATCTCATCCTGAACGGCATCCGGTTTTGGCGAGAGAGCATAACATTTTGTACAAATGGTCTGAGTATTCGGCCTGCTTGCAAATAACAGCTGGAAGTTTGCTCGGCGATTTTGGCCAATCGGCTAAAGAGGCGGCTTGGGAATTTCTGGAATCGGGCCTGGCAGCGTTTTGCGCAACAGATGCTCACGACCTGCTCGGACGCAGGCCGAAAATGACAGCTGCCTTTGAGAGCATCAGAGCAAAAATGGGCAAGGAAATTGCAAATCTTGTGTGCATTGAAAATCCATTAAGAGTGTTAAATGGCGTGGAGCTGGAAGCAGTTTATCCTGTAGTTGCAGGGGAGTAAAGGCAATGGAAAACGGACACGGTGATGCTGGATAAAATTCCAACGCCGCCGAATAAATTCGATGCTGTAATAGAAATACTGCTGACAGCTCTTCTCGCTTTTATGCCATTGGTTTTTGGCGTAGTTCACGGCTGGAGCGAAGAAATTGTCATAATTTTTTCCGGAGCAATTGTTCTTTGCTTTCTTCTAAAACTCGTCTGCCATCGTGATTGCAAACTGATTTGGAGCTGGGCGTATATTCCTTTGGGGGTATTTGTTTTTATCGGGGTTTTTCAGCTTGTCAAATTGCCGACAGCTTTCGTAGGTTTCATTTCACCAAATACCGTGCTTACAAAAACGCAGCTATTGAATGACCTGCCAAACGCTGAGAATTTTCTGAAATCGATGACCATCAGTTTTTATCCGAATGCAACAAAACATGATTTGCGATTAGTGTTTTCTATTGCAGCTGTTTTTGTTGTTGTTCTGAATGTTTTTCGCCGTCCCAGCCAAATAAAACGTTTGCTAATGACGATTGCGATAATCGGCGGATTTATCGCTTTACTGGCTATGGCTCAGAATCTGTTCGGCAACGGCAAGCTCTACTGGTTTATATTCAGTAAAAACACACAGGGCTATTCCGGCCCGTTTGTAAATCACAGCAACTACGGTCAGTTTATGAACCTTTCAATCGGAGCGGCTCTCGGCTGGTTGTGTTTTAAGTTAAGCGAAGTTTTTTCGGGAAGAAGAATAACTCCTCCGGCTGTTCTGGAATATCTCGGCAGCCGCTCAGCGAGAACTTTATGGATGATGGTTATGATTATGGGAATAGGAGTTGCAACCGTTTTCATTTCTCTAACGAGAGGCGGAATGCTGAGTATGCTGATTGCTATGGCGTTTACAACTCTGCTTTTTACGTGGCGGCGTTCGCTTAATGGAAACGGCTGGATAATAGTTGTGATTGTGCTGATTGCTTTTAGCTGCGTTTTGTATATTGGCTTTGATGCAGTCTATGACCGGCTGGCAACGCTCAGGGATTTTCGTGATTCCGGCAGCAGCAGATTGCAGATATTAAAAGATATAGCTGTTATATTTTCGAGATTTCCGATTCTTGGGACAGGGCTTGGAACGCACTCGGTGGTTTATCCAATGTTCGACCACTCAACGATAACAACTCTTGTTGCACACGCGGAGAATGAATATGCACAGGCCGCTGAAGAGGTTGGCCTGATTGGATTGGGCTCGCTTATAGTTTTTGGAATAATCATTTGTATAAATTACGCAAGGAATATTCGAAGAAGCAGAACGCAAAACAGTTTACCTGTTTATTCAGCGGTGTATGGATTGGGATTTGGTATTCTCGCAATACTGATTAACAGCTTGAGTGATTTTGGTCAGCACCTGCCGGCTAATTCTTTTTTGACTGCTATATTTTGTGCATTACTATTGAGTATTGTCGGGCAAAATAAAAATGTGGCAGCTGCGAAAGCAAATGCAAATATCTGGATACGCAAAATTTTCCTGATTGCTGCAGCTGTAATCTGGATATGGATGGTTATTGGAGCTGATAATTATCGACTCGCAGAGAAAACCTGGAAACAGGCACAGGTTATAGAAAACATCATCATAGATAATAACTGGCAGGGGTCGCAAACTGAATACGAAGATTTAATTTCCTATGCGGAAAAAGCCGCTGCTTTGCAGCCGGACAATATAAAATATCAGTATTGGCTAAATGTTTATCGCTGGCGATTGCTAAATCAAACAGCTCAAATTGATGATGGTGAGTTGGTTGTTTCGCCGGAACTGCTGCCGGCTGTTCGCGATATTATTGACAAGTTTAACAAAGCAAGAATGATTTGTCCTACCTATGGGCCTACTTATAGTACGGTTGGTCAAATCCAAAAATTTGTTCTCGGTGATGACAGCGGAGCGGAACAAATAAAAAAGGGCTACCTTCTTGCTCCCTGCGATGCTATCGCCTGCTTTGTTGCCGGATGGCTTGATGTTGTCGAGGCGAGAGGAGATGAGTGTGTTGAAAAATTCGATAGGGCGATAGCGCTTGACCCGAGATTTTTCAGAGATGTTGCAAATATATATATTAACGATTTGAGTCGGCCGCATCTTGCTATTTTGGCAGCTGGTGAAAATATCGGCCGCTTGAGATATGTTGCCAATATGCTCGAAGAGATGCAGTACAGCGATTTGGCCGAACAAGTCTTGGGTAAAATGGAAATACTGTTGGAAGAGCAATGTACTAAGCCGGATGTAACTGCCAACGATGTCGCATCTTTGGCTGGTATTTACAGTAGGCATGGAAAAACTGCTGAAGCGATAGAATGTTATAATCGTGCACTGGCAATGGACTATAGCCGTGTGTATTGGCGGCTGGATTTGGCGAGACAACTGGCGAAGACAAAGCAGATAAAGCAGGCAATACGCGAACTGAGAATATGCCTTCGATTGCGTCCGCAAATGAAAGCAGCTGAAAACCTTTTAGTGGAACTTTCCGTTGACCCAAACGGGTTTAATAATGAAGAAACAAATTTGCCATAATTAAAATTTAACAATTAAAAAATGAAAACCTATTTGGCTGTATATCTTGGCTCTCTTTTGTTGGCAGTAGTACTTACACCGATAGTAATTTTTTTGGCAAGGGCTCTTAAAATTTACGACAATCCTAATGCCAGAAAAGTACACGCAGCAGCCATCCCAAGAATTGGGGGGGTGGCTGTTTTTTTTTCAGCAATCGTTCTTGTCATTATAACATTGTTTCTTGACAACAGCATTGGTCAATCATTTCGTGAAATGCAGGCGAAGATAATAACATTGCTTGCAGCTGGAACTTTTATCTTTCTTGTTGGTCTTGTCGATGATTTGCGGCCAATGAGAGCAAGGTATAAGCTCGCAGCACAAATTATTGCTGCGATTGCTGTTTGTGCATCAGGAATTCGTATTGATTTTTTCATGGTTGACAATTTGTTTACGCTCAACTTTGGCTGGCTTGCATTTCCCATTACTATTTTCTGGATAGTAGCGATTACAAACGCTGTCAATCTTATCGATGGCCTTGATGGCTTGGCTGCGGGCATTTCAGCGATTACGTGCGCTGTGATGGCTGTTTTTGCGATTAATCAAAGCCAGCCGCTTATGGCGGTGCTTATGCTGGGACTGCTTGGCAGTCTATCTGGTTTTTTGTTTTTCAATTTTAATCCGGCTCGTGTTTTTATGGGTGATTCAGGGAGTATGTTCCTTGGCTTTACTATGGCTTCGGCAAGTGTAATTTGTGCGACTAAATCAGGAACTATTTTAGCTCTTGCTCTTCCTGCTTTGGCGCTTGGCCTTCCGATATTTGATACGATTTTCAGTATGCTTCGCAGGTATTTGAACCGGCGTGCTATAACATCTGCGGATCGCGGTCATCTGCACCACATATTACTGGATATGGGTTTGGGCCATCGGCATGTTGTAATTTTGATGTATGCAATGACAGCTGTGGCAGCTGGATTGGGAATGGTTATGATGCTTGTTCGCGGAGCCGAAATTGTAGCGGTTTTTTTCTGCGTAATTTTGCTTTTGGTTGTTACTTTCAGGGTAACAGGCGCTTTTAGAATTCGCAGTACAATAGCTGCGCTGAAACGAAATTTTGGCATCTCTAATCGAAGTCGGCAGGAAGTGGCAAGGTTTGAAGAAATTGAGCTTCACTTCAGAGCAGTCAAAACATTTAGCCAGTGGTGGCAAACGGTTTGTTTGGCAGCTGATAAAATGGATTTTATAAGCGGTTCACTTCATCTGACAAAACGCGATGGAACTGTGGAAACTTTTGTGTGGAAGGGCAGTGATGAAAAGGTGGATTTGCGTGATGTTGTCAAAATTACACTGCCTGTTCGTGACCGCCGGATTGATTCTGCTCTGGAACTGAATATTGAAGTTCGCGCAAATGGTTCACTGGAATCAGCAGCGAGAAGAGGCACACTTTTTACGCGACTGATTGAGGGCTACAGTGTAGCTTCTCTGCCGCAGCAAACGAAAAGTATTCCAAAAACCGAAGTATTAGTGGAAGAGTAAAAAAACATTTCTTATTCTGTCAAAAGGCCTGCCGGTCGTCCGTCTTCGCTTACGCTGCGATGCAATAATTCTCATTCGGTATCATTTGACCGGCCTGCCTGGTCGTCCGTCTTCGCTTACGCTGCGACGCGATAATTCTCATTCGGTATCATTTGACCGGCCTGCCGTTCGTAGCAAAGCGAAGAACGGAGAAGGCGGGCCCGACTACGTTACCACTCCGCCGGGTAAAATTCTTTTCCTAAGTGTCGCTTTTCCAGATGATGTCTTCAGATATTTCTCAAGGTTACGTGCCGTCTTATCTGACTTAACTGCGATATAAGCCTCCAATACTACAGGCAGACGCCACTTCGTAGAAATTTCACGCCCATTGTTGTGTTCTTCCATTCGCCTTTTCATATCGTTCGTTGAGCCAACATAATACTCCCTGTCAGCCATCTTTAAGATATACACATACCACATAATTTCAACCCTAAACGGCCTGCCGTTCGTAGCAAAGCGAAGAACGGAGAAGGCGGGATTCGAACCCGCGGTACCTTAAAAGGCACACCGGTTTTCGAAACCGGCTCCTTAAGCCACTCGGACACCTCTCCATAACTCGTTATTCGTCGCTCGTATTTCGTATCTCGTTATTAGTTGCCGCATTTGGCGGCTTTGACCGACAAGCAATAAACAACTATCAACAAACAATTGTATTCTACACATTTACCAGCTATAGTCCAGATACAGCCGATAAAAATTGAAAATTATGGCATATTACGGAAATAATCAGGCCAAATATAACATTTGAAAGTTAAGCATTCACTGCTTTTTGCCGATGAAATAGTGTTGTACCAAAATTTATTAAAACGGAAGACAACGTTAGTATAAGAATTCTATGATTTGCTTTTGATGGTTTTGGAAGGTTAAAAATGTATATTATACCAGCAATTGATTTGCTAAAAGGAAGATGTGTTCGACTGATTCAGGGAGAGTATCACCGTCGCATAGACTATCAAGACGACCCCGTTACTCAAGCAGAACAATTCAGCGAGGCCGGAGCCGAATGGCTGCATATCGTTGACCTCGACGGAGCAAAAGCAGGAAAACCCGTCAATACAGGAACAATATCGGCTATCGCTGCGCTCGGACTGCTGAAAATTGAAGTCGGAGGGGGATTGCGAGATGAAAAGTCTATAGAACAACTGCTCGAAATTGGAGTTGAGCGAGTAATAATCGGGACAAAAGCTGTCAGCGATTTCAGATGGTTCAAGGAAATGACCGAAAAATTCAGCGGTAAGATTGCGCTCGGTATTGATGCTCGCGGCTCAAAAGTGGCTACTCACGGCTGGACGCAGGATAGCACGCAGGATTTAATCGATTTTGCAGTAAAGGCATCGAAATTACCTATCGCAGCGATAATATACACCGATATTACCAAAGATGGAATGATGACCGGGCCAAACTTCGAGAGAACAAAGGCATTGGTTGATGCTGTAGATGTGCCGGTTATCGCTTCAGGAGGTGTGGGGTCAGTGGCTGACATAAGGCAGCTGGCCAAACTGGGAGTTGATGCGGCTATCGTTGGCAGAAGTTTGTACGAGGGCACGCTCGAGCTTTCCGAAGCAATAGAAGCAGCCAAATAGCAACTGTTAGAAACCGTTGATTTGCTGTTAATTCCTGCAAAAACACCAATTTCTGAAAATAGATATTTCCCTGAATTTGGTATAAAAAGTTGAACCTCTGCTGAAATTTGATTTAACCAATCATAAGTGTGATTACGCAGTAAATTAGTCCGTCACGCCAAAGCCAAAAAGACTTTTCTTGATTATTATTCCTGCTGCAATTACTATAACCGTAATCTGTATGTGTCAGGTTAAAAGCTTTTATCGGAGGGTAACTATGAACAAAGTCAGATTCTGTAATTTAGCCGCATTCGCAATTTTGGCCATCTCAAACGCAATCTTTTTTGCTGGTTGCAATGCACCAAAGGAACATCTGACAGCGTTTAATAAATACTTTGAAGCATCTGACTACGAAAATTCAATTCTGTATGCACAGAAAAAATTAAAATGCCGTAAAAATCCAAAAGGTGAAGATTTGCTCTGGGCGCTGCAACTTGGAGCAGTCGAAAGAATACGTCAAAATTATCAGCAAAGTACGCAGTATTTCGATAGAGCCGAAGAGATGCTGAAGTATTACGATGAGAAATCCGAAATCGGCGATACCATCGGTTCGATAGCAGCAAGCGACAACGTAACTCCTTACAAGGGCGAAGAATATGACGGCGTAATGATAAATACATACAAGGCGCTGAACTTTATGGCTGTAGGCAAAATGGATTTGGCGAGAGTAGAATTTAATCGGGCGCTCGACAGGCAGAGAAGGGCAAAAGAAAAATTCAGTGAAGAAATAGGCAAACTAAAATCTGAGTTGGAACAAAAACAGCAGCGAAACAAATTTTCAAAGGCCAATGTAGAAAATCCGAAAACGCAGGAACTATTGGCTCAAAAATATCCCAATCTCAACAATTTTGAAGCTTATCCAGATTTCGTCAATCCTTTTGCAACCTATCTCGCTGGTCTGTATTTTAATCTAATTGGCGATTACGCTAAAGCTGCGGATTTGCTCAAAGAATCCTGTGGCATGGTTGGAGATAATCCATACATAGCCGATGACCTCGCCACCGTCGAAAAGATACTCAATGGTCAGGCAAAACTTGAAAATACGGTCTGGCTGCTCTTCGAAAATGGCCTTGGGCCTGTAAGAAAAGAATTCCGGCTGGATATTCCATTATTCATTGTAACCAATAGGATTAAATATGTGGGGATTGCTTTGCCGAAATTGGAATTCAGAGACAAGGCATATTCACATCTGCTTGCAAATTCTGACGGCAGGAGCTATATGACAATTCCGGTTGCTGATATGGACAGGGTTGTCCAAACTGAATTCAAAAAAGATTACAAGGGTATTTTAACAAGGGCTATCATATCGGCAACGGCAAAAGCAGTTGCTCAGTATGCTATGCAGCAGCAGGGCGGAAATGCTGCCTCGATTGCATCTACTATGATGGCGGCGTATAGTTTTGCGTCAACAGCTGCGGATGTCAGGATATGGACGACT
>JAGLSG010000055.1 GCA_023135865.1 Planctomycetota bacterium
GATGTCAGGATATGGACGACTCTGCCGAAAGATTTTCAGGTCGCCCGGTTCCCAAAGCCGAAAAACGGCAAATTAAAGATTACTTCTTCAGGGTGTATCCCGCTTGACATTTATATTCCTGAGTGCAACAATGCGTTGGTGTATGTGAAGATAACCAAGAGTCAGGCCTTGCCTGTATGTAGTGTTATGACTTTTAACTAAAGGGTTTTTATTAAACGGGAGTAAAAAAGATGAAAACGATTACAAATATATTACTTTTTGTTATTGTGCTTATCCCAGCTGCCTGTCATGAGCAGACCGATTCGAGAATGCATTTGCGAACGGAGGTTAAAAGCGACAGTCTTACTGACAATATAGTTATTCGCCCTGTAGCTTTCGCATTCAGCGCACTGATTGGCGAAGGCATTGAAGTTACACAGGCCGTTACGAGAAGAAATAAGGGCGGAATTCTCGAACTTCATATTAACGGCTTCAACCGCTCGCAATATACCAAGCGGTTTCAGTACAGAGTGGAATGGCTGGACGGGGACGGATTATTAATTCAGACCAAGACAAGCGTATGGATGCGAATGTCGGCAATGGGCAAATCGCCTTTCAGTTTCAAAGTTGTAGCACCAAAGCCGGAAGCTGTTAATTTCAGAATGGACACGAGAAAATAGGAGTAAAAAAATGAAAACAAAGATATTAGTAATGATTGCAGTATCGGGTATTTTATTCGCCGGCTGCGCGGCTCAAACTTCGTATATTGATACTATGCACGATGATGGCAAAGTTGTTATGGGCCTCGATTACAGAGATTTCGATCAGGCGGCAAGCGAAATGGTTCAATCTATGCTCGGTTCGGGGGCACTTAGAAAACAAGACGGCAGTAGATATGTTATGGCAACAAGTCGTATTATCAATGACACAATGCAGAGAATTGACACCGACCAGTTGATGGCAAAAATCGAAGAAGAGCTTCTTAATAGTGGCCAGGTAGTAATGACCTCGGCAGCCGGCAGCAAAACAGACCAAATGATTTATGATATGAGAGACGAAAGAGATACAGAACTTGGCGAAGAATTTGATTCCGGCACTATTGCCAGCAAAGGCCAGTTGATTGCGCCGGAACTCAGCATTTCCGGGAAAATTTTCCAGAGAAATATCCGTTACGACAAGAAGCGACAACAGGTTGAATATTATTTCCAGCTTAAAATTACGAACCTTACGAGCGGCTTGAGATTCTGGCAGAAGGAAACGCTCATCGGAAAACGCGGCAGCAATAAATCAGTTGCCTGGTAATAGTGTGATTTTGTTATTTCACTCAATGATTAAGTGGGGCGAAAAAATGAAAAAGATATTTTTTATTATAATTGTTTTAGCATTGGCTTGTCCGTTTGTTTTTGCAGACGAAACTACGACAAAAGTTGTCGAAACCAAAGGACAGGGTGTAAATAGGGATGAAGCAATCAATAAAGCCCTCAAGCAGGCGGTCGCACAAGTCAAAGGCGTAGCGGTTAGTTCGCTCGATACGGATTTTGCTTATCGCTCGGCTACAGCGGATATTGACTATAAGAAAGATGACGCTGGCAAGAAAGTAGCGTTCGACGCAGTAGCTGTTAACGCTGGCGGAACAACGCTTAGAACCACTACCGCAGGTTTGGTTAAAACCTACGAAGTGTTAAGCGAGAAAAAAATCAGCGACAACATCTATGAAGTAACACTTAAGGTTTGGGTATATGACTACGAAAGTCCTGATAAAACGAGCCGGCTTAAACTTGCTGTAATGCCGATAAGAACGATTTCTACATCTTATCTCTTTGGCGACCTTGTAACTTCATCATTTGATGTTTCAAGGCAGTTTTCACAGAAATTAGCTGTGGCTCTTGCTGAAACAAACAAGTTTGCTGTTTTAGACCGTGAATACATTCAGGAATTTGCTAAAGAAAGAAACATTTTAATTAACGATGCTTCCCTTGAAGAGCAGGCAAAACTTGGCGAGGTGCTCGGCGTTGACTATATGCTCGTTGGAACTATTACAAATGCTCAGATTGAAAACAAGCAGAGGCGGTCGGCAGCTACAGGCAGGATGGTTAATGAGTGTGAAGCTGATTTTACCTTTGAATATCGCCTGCTCGTCGGCCCGACAAGGCAGCTGAAATTAGCTGATACTTTTAATATATCGCTTGAAGCCGATGAAGTTAGAAAGCTCGTTGATAAATGGCAGCCGGCTGATCTGGATTACCGTGAGATGAGAGATAATTTTATTTCAAAGGCAGCCAACGAGATAGTTGAAACAATCATCGACCGAATATATCCGATACGCATTGCAAGCATCAGCGGAAACGGGCAGATTATTATCAATCAGGGCGGCAAAAGAATTTCGCAGGGACTGGTTTTGGATGTCTTTGCTAACGGCGAGGAAATAATAGATTTTGATACGAAAGAATCGCTCGGCAAAACGGAGATTCTTATTGCGACGATAAAAATTGATAAAGTAATGCCGAAAATTTCGTATGCAAAACTTGTTAGTGGTAATTTAGCGAAAATTTCCAAAGGATTAATTTGTCGCAGTAAAAAAGTTGAAGAAAAAATTATTGAAGGTGCGAGAAGTAATGTAGAAAAAACGCCTTCTGGCGGGGTTAAACTCCCCTTTGATTGATTCGGATACGCTCGGCGTAAATGTTGTTTGCAGCTTGGTTAATAGCTTGTCAGCTGAACTTAAGTTGCGATTTGGCGTAGTAAAAGGTATAATGGTTGGTAGTACGCAGATTAAGTATTGAGGGATATTTTTTGAAAAGTTAATAGGGGGCGAATGGCTTCGACCGGATGGGATGAGGTCAGGTTGCATGTTCAGGATGCCGGTTGGCCTGGCTAATAACCCGGCGCATAAATTTTAATTGGCAACTCACAGTTGCGTATGGCTGCTTAAATAAAGCGGCTCGTTCTACTTGGCTTTGTCTGTGAGCTGAGATAGGGCGTCACAAAGCAGACTTAGCTTTGTTGGTTGTTCGGGCTTACGAAGCGAGCACTTACCGAAATAGCTGATTTGATGGCCTGTCGTTTGGCAATTGAGGATGCGAAATCTTAATAGAACGACTAAGCATGTAGATGCCTGTTTTCAAACATCACGGGACGGGGGTTCGACTCCCCCCGCCTCCAGTTTTCGTTCACTGCTTGTCAGGGAATGAAAGTTGCCCTGCGAATCTTCAGCGAAGAAGCGAAGAAAGGAATCTTTCTGTTTGTATGGATATTGAAGGAAAAAAAATAGGACTTGCTCTTGGTAGCGGTGCCGCCAGAGGTCTTGCGCATATAGGCGTTATTAAAGCTGTTGAAGAATATCAGATACCAATAAATATGATTGCAGGGACAAGTATGGGGGCTGTGGTTGGGGCGCTCTATGCGGCGGGATTGTCTGGAGGCGACATCGAGGAAATCGCCTGCAATGTAGATTTGAAAACGATAGCAAAATTATTTGTGCCGACACCATCGCTGACCGGCCTGATTGATGGAAGCAAAATAAAACAATTACTGATTTCGCTTGTTGGCGATGTGGATATTAAAAACCTCAAAATACCATTTGCTGCTGTTGCGGTGGATATTGAAAACGCAGAAGAAGTTGTAATAATGGATGGTTCGCTTGCAGGGGCAGTGAGGGCAAGTATCTCAATTCCGGGAATATTCACAGCGGTAAATCATAAAAACAGACTTCTCGTTGATGGCGGATTGCTAAATCCTGTGCCGGTTGATGTCGTTCGGGATATGGGAGCAGATTTTGTTATAGCTGTAAATGTGCCTTATCCCATAAAGCAAAAACCAGTGAATGTGGCAATTGAATCGGCGAAACAAAAAAGTAAAGCAATTCAAATCACAGATTCAAAAAAGTTTAATATTAAACTTGCAGCTCTTGCAGATGAAAAGGATAAACTGTATCAAATAAAAGCCAAACTCAACGGACTTGTAAAAGGATTTTTAGAGAACAAGAATACAGTGAGGGTGAATGTTTTTAAGATAATGGCTGCAACGATAAATATTATGGAAAACCAGATAAAGGATTTGCAGCTGGAACATCACAAGCCGGATATTCTGATAGAACCGAAAATAAATTCCGCATCAAAATTCGATTTTCGCAAAGCAAAGCAGATAATCAAAATCGGCGAACGAGAAGCCAAAAAAGCGTTCGCAGAAATTCTTTAGAGCATTTTGAGATTTTCTGCTCAGTTTTAGGCAGCCGTAAAAACAAGAATGGCATGAAACAATACTTTGTCTCTTAATCCCAATTCTATATTATCTCAAGGCGATGAAGAATGGCTTTGGCCCAGCGGCTGCTGCGAATCTGTGCGAAAATCAGTACCAAAACAGCCAATCCCCAATAGCCGACAAAGCGAAGGTAATAAAATACAATATTCAGTGTTGCCGCACCTTTTAATCGTCCGTGCCAATCCAAAAGTTCAGCAGGAGCATAAAGAACGCCGGAAGTTATGCCGGAAAACAGCTGCTGCCACGGCAAAAGCAAAACTACAAAAAACAGCGAAAGAAAAAATGCACGGCAGATATGATTTATTCCGCCAAACCGGCTGGCCAGTGAAATCTTCAGACAAAACAGCAGCGTTAAACAATAAAGAACAGCTGCGAAAATCAATACAAAATTCAGCACTCTAATCAGCCAGCTTAAATGTGAAATTTTCAGATTGAAGCTGGGGATGATTTTCTTGGCAGCCACTTCTGCAACTGCCGGCTGATTTGGTTCAGCGGAAACCTGCTTTGCGGCTTTAGTGATTTTTTTTGTCTGCTCGGTTTCAATTAGTTCGGAAGCCATTGCCTCAGGCGGCTCGGAAAGAGCAGCGTTAGTTTTTACATAGCCGACATCCAGCATCCAGAAAGAAATCTGCAGCAAAAGCAGTGAGCAGAAGATGATTACGAATAAAAAGTTTTTCCAATTGCGAAATACGCCAACGGCTTCAAGGCAGTCAGTAGTGTCAAGTAATTTGTTAGGTTCACGCTGATTTTCACTCATCTTATCAATCTCCCAAAATTTAAGAGCGACAAAAATAAAACACATATACTTTCATAATCGCCGCCATTATCCACAGTACATAATATAACTGCAAGAAATTTATCTGTCTGCAAAATAAAGCAGCTTTTGGCAAAGTGCTATTTTTCTTGCAAATCTCGAAAAATTGCGTATATTCCACGGTTCTAACGGATAATGTAAAACAGTAAATTTGGAGCTTAAATATGCATTTAATGAAGTGGTTTCGCAAAAATAATAAGCGAATAATGGCGGTAGTTGTGGTTGTTTTGATGGTGGGCTTTATAGGCGGCTCGTATCTGTCACGGCTTGGCTCGGGAAACAGTGGAATCAATAGGACAGTGGCCAGTTTCGCAGACGGAAAAGAAATAACCAATAAAGACCTTGCTGCAGCCCAGCAGGAACTGGAAATACTCAAAACGCTCAGAGTCGATTATATGCTCAGGAGTATAGGCGTGCCAATGATGAAAAATACGCCGGATATGCAGGCAATGATGCTTGCGGAGATATTATTTTCAGAGCATAAAACCTCAGCTCAGCTTAGCAATTTCATAAAGCAAACTATACGAAAAAGCGGATATTCTGTCAGCGAAAAGCAAATCAATGATATTTACAGAGGAACAATGTCAAATGCTATGTATTGGCTGCTGTTGACAGAAGAAGCCGAGCAAGCTGGAATTTACATAGCAAACGAAAGTGCAGGAAAAATTCTCGCAGACAAAATACCAGGATTATTTAATTCCGCAACATATCAGCAACTAATTTCTATACTGGTAAAGCAAAATGGCGTATCGGAAGAAAAAATGCTGTCAACATTTGGAAAACTTATAGCGGTTTTGAAATATGCTGAAGTGATGTGTTCAAGCGAAGATATTACCACTGAACAGGTAAGGCATACCTTCAAATCGCAAAGCGAAACTATGAATGTTGGAATGGTGAAATTTGATTCAGCTGTTTTTGCTAAGGACAAATCCAAGCCGAGTCAGCAGCAAATCTCCGAGCAGTTTGAAAAATATAAAAGTTTTTTCACAGCTGATGTAAGTGAAGATAACCCTTACGCGTTTGGCTACAAATTGCCGGATATGGTGCAGCTTGAATACATAGCGGTTAAGCTCGATGATGTTGCGGCTATTGTCTCTGAAGTTACGCAGCATGACCAGGAAGAATACTATCAGAGAAACAGAGAGCAGTTAACAGAGGTAGTGTCCTCTGACCCCAATGACCCGAATTCGCCAACGATTGAGCAGATAAAAAATTATGCTGATGTGGCTGACGAAATCAGGCAGAAACTTTTGACAAGCAGAATAAACTCAAAAGCTGAATCCATTATGCGGCAGGCGAAAGAAATTACCGAGCCAGATTTTGATAGTGAAGATGCAAATAATCAAAACATCGGCAGTTATCAAAATGCGGCCAGCGAACTTAGTGGAAAATATAATATGGATGTTTACGCCGGCAAAACAGGCCTGCTAAATGCTATTGATTTAGAGCAGGATGAATATTTTTCAAGATTGTATCTGACTGGTTCAGGATATAATCCGGCAAAATTGAGTCGAATTGTTTTTGCTGTAGAATCACTGGATGCATCTGAACTGGGACCGTTTGATGTTCCTAAACCAAAAATGTATGAAAACATTGGAACGGTTAAAGATTTGCTTGGCCAGACGCAAAAAGATACAGCTGGACAAATAATGTTGATTTGCAGAGTGATAAAAACCCGTTTGGCAGGCGAACCAGATAGTGCAGAGATGACATTTGACAATAGCGGATTAAAATTTGAAAAAGAAAACAAATCAAATGGTGATGTTTATTCAGTGAAAGAAAAAGTCGCCGAAGATTTGAAGAAATTTGAAGCGATGGATGTTGCAAAAACAAAAGCAGAAGAATTTGCAAAACTGGCGAAAGATAAGGGATTCGATAAGGCAATCGAAAAATTTAATAAGCTCTACAGTAAAGATGATACGGCTGATGGAAATGACCCAAATACCTTTGAGCTGAGAGAGCTTGAGTCTATTAGAAAAATTTCAGATGCCGCAATGCAAACGCTTATTGTGCAAAATCAGGGAAATCCGGCAGCAGATTTTATGATTGGTCAAAGCAAAAAAGAAGCTGTGTTAATAGAAAAACTCTATGAGCTTGTTCCAGATGATAGTAACAGTATTGATTCGCTGCCTGTGGTAATGGAATTTAAGCCGGATATGAGCTATTACTGCGTAAAGGATATTGAAATTAAGCGTCCCGACCAGCAACAATACAACCAGATTAAATTGCTGCAGGCGTATCAGGAGGATGTTGTTCAATCTCAAACGCTGGCAGTTGTTCATTTTTCACCGGACAATATATTGCAGCGAATGAACTTTCAATTGGCCAAGAAATTGCAGGACGACACAGATGTCAATGCTCCAGAGCAGGTCGAATAATAATTTGACAGTTAAAATATAAAATGCATCGAAGAACAAAAGAAAATTTGGTTCTGTTTTTGTTTTCTGTCGGCCTGCTCGGCTGGCTGATTCCGGGAGCCGGATATTTTCTATTGAAAGAAAAAAAACGAGCGTTGATTGTATTTGTAACTATCACTTTGACTTTCGCAATTGGAATATATGTCGGCTCAATTGGCGTGATAGATTATGTTCGTTCGTGGCCGTGGTTTATAGGCCAGATTATGAATTCGCCAATGGTAATTATGCTGGGAAAACTGACCGCTGGCGGCAGCTATCGGGTTTATGGTAAACCGGCTGAAATCGGCCAGATTTATACCGCAATCTCAGGTTTGCTTAATCTGCTTTGCATTGTTAATGCTGTGTATCTCGCTTACGTTGGAGAAGTGGAAACGGCGGAAATTAAAAAATGATGAGCGAAGTTTTTTTTATAATGGCTAATTTTATATCGCCCGAAGAAATCGGCGTAAATCCGCGAGCAATGTTGTGGCTTTTGCCGCTCGCTGCTGCAATAGCTATTGTTTACAAAGCAACGAAAGTAAAAAAAATTACAACTCGCTATTTTCTAAAGGAAGTGGCAGTTTTGTTTGGCTCGATAGTTGTTTGCATAGTAGCAAGTGCGATTGTCCTTTATGGCCTTGTGTGGCTAAATTGTTGAGTAATGTTGTGCTTTGACTGCCTTTGATGGCGGACTAAAAATAATCAGATGCGAGAGACGAGTTTATTTTTTTGTCGCTTTCTTTTTTAACACTTTTAATTCAATCAGTGCTTTTTGAGCTGCTTTTTGCTCAGCTTCCTTTTTGTTCATTCCCCAGGCACTTGGAAAATGACGGCTGGCGATTACAGCTTCCGCCTCAAAACATCTGTTGTGGTCAGGGCCTTTTTCGTCGAGAAGAACATAAATGGGTGTTGCGCTGAATTGTTCCTGGGCGTGCTGCTGCAAAAGCGATTTGAAGTTTCCGTTGGCTTTTTGGGCATCGGCATTTTCTATGAATGGTGCAAAAGTTCTTAAAATAAAATCACAAGCTGCAGTCAGGCCGCCATCAATGTAAATGGCCGCGATTATAGCTTCAAGAAGTCCGGCGGCCAAAGAGCCGGTTAAAGCACGGCTGTTTGACATCCCCTTGCCAACTTTCAAAAATTCCTCAAGTTTGAGTTTACCGGCCACCACCGAGCAGGTCTTACGCGAAACGAGCATACTCTTTATTTTTGTTAAATCACCTTCGAGATATTCCGGAAAACGCTCGAATAAAACCTGGCAGGTAACCAGTCCCAGAACGGCATCGCCGAGAAATTCCATTCTTTCATTGCTCAAAAGACGGTCGCTTACAATCGAAGAATGAACAAATGCTTTTAGGAGCAGGTCGCGGTCGGAAAATTTGTAGCCAACTATTTCTTCAATCTGTTCTAAAATTTCATCATCCATTTAATTTTATCCCGTTGTTAGAAAATAAAATTGCCAAATGAACGGCGATGAAATGCTTTGCAGAAATTTGTGAGCAGATTACGAATACCGCTGCTGTCAGCGATACTTGTAGCCGGCTCAACGAGGGCGATTCATGCAAAAGGCAAAACCGTTCGTTAAATTTTGTTTCAGCTTAACAACTAATTGACCAGCTGTAAACTTGCCAGTGCAATAAATTTATCATCGACGAATTCAAAGATTCCGTTAAGGCCGGTTAAGGTAAAAATTCCAGCTGTTGCCGCAGCGACATTGCAGAAAATGATTCTGTGGCCGCAATCCGCCAGCAGTTTACGCAGTTTCAGCAGGCCGGAAATACTCGAAGAAGTTATAATGTCAATACTGGAAAAATCCATTACCACATCACAATCGCCTCTGTCGCGAACGATTTCAGTAACAGTTTTAAGCTCATCAGCCAGTTCTGGCTCCTGCGGTAAATCCACGAGAATAATATCGTCAGACCAATTTTGAATACCCATTCTATAACTCTCCTTTAGCCAGACAGCCCTGGCAGAGCAACTGTTTTATCGACCACAAATCAGCGTGAAATTAGAAAAAAACTAATCTAAATTTTGTTTGGCGGCAGGCAACAATTAGACATCGACCGATAAAAATGTTCTTTTGGCAAAGTTACAGTTTTCGGTCGAGTTTACGGTAACTGATTGCTTCTGCGATGTGTTCCGATTGAATATTTTCAGCTCCTGAAAGGTCAGCTATGGTTCGTGAAATTTTGCAGATTTTGTCGTGTGCGCGGGCAGATAAGCCGAATTCAGACATTGCCTGTTTGAGCATCATTTCGCCGGCCGAATCGAGAATGCAAAATTTTTCGACCTGCTTATGGCTCATCGCAGCGTTGGTTGTTGTTTTGCCGTTGCCAAATCTTGCGGCTTGAATTGCTCTTGCCCGCAGAACATTTTTTCTTATTGCAGCCGAATCAATCTGATTTGATTTCGAGCGAAGTTTACTGAAAGTTACAGCTGGTACGTCAATGTGAATATCAATTCTATCCATCAAAGGGCCGGATATTTTTGACATATAGCGTTCAATCTGATTTGGCGTACATTTGCATCTTCTAAAACTTGAGCCGGAGTAGCCGCATGGGCAGGGATTGCAGGCGGCAACGAGAATAAATTGAGCCGGATAAGTTACGGTTCGCTTCGCTCTCGATACGGTGATTGTTCCATCTTCGAGCGGCTGGCGAATCATTTCAAGAACATAGCGAGGAAATTCGGCGAACTCGTCGAGAAATAAAATTCCATGATGAGCGAGCGATAATTCACCCGGCTTGGGATTTGTTCCGCCGCCAACGAGGGCAGGCCCGCTTGCTGTGTGATGCGGACGGCGAACCGGGCGAGTTGCCAGAAGAGCTTTTCCTTTTGTCAGCAGGCCCACGGAAGAATATATTTGTGTGGTTTCGAGCGATTCGTTTAAGCTAAGCGGAGGAAGGATGGTTGCCAGCCGCTGAGCAAGCATAGTTTTGCCGGCTCCCGGTGGGCCTATCATTAAGATATTATGGCCGCCCGTAGCAGCAATAGTTAAGGCACGTTTGACCGATTCCTGACCTTTCACATCGGTAAAATCAACATCGTAACGGCTTTGGATTTTGAATATCTCATCTATGTCAATTACAGTTTGTTCGAGAATTGTCGGGTTGCTTAAAAAATCAACCGCTTGTTTTAATGAATCAATTCCGTAAACATTTAAATCGTCAACGACCGCAGCTTCAGCGGCATTTTCTATTGGGACAATTATGCCGGCAAATCCAGCTTGCTTTGCAGCCGTTGCCATACTCAATACGCCGTTTACAGCTCGAACCCTTCCATCAAGAGCCAACTCGCCGACAATTACGTAATCATTCAAAATTGTGCTCGCAAAAATTTCAGAACTGAGCAAAATTCCAAGAGCAATCGGCAAATCAAACGCAGGCCCTTCTTTTTTGATGTCAGCAGGAGCAAGATTTACAAGCGATTGGTTTTTAGGGTATTTGTAGCCGGAATTTGTAATCGCACTTCTGACTCTTTCGATGCTCTCTTTGACAGCTGCGTCGGGCAGGCCAACGATGAGCGATTTTTCAAATCCGCTACGGCTGCTGTCAACCTCCACTTCGCAGATTATGCCGTCAATTCCTTCAAGAGTAACGCTGTGCAGCCGTGCTAACATAATTTTTTCACCCTTACTTCCGAAAAAATAGCGATTATAGCGCATTATAATAGCGTTATGACTCGAAATAAGCAATAACGCAGCGTATATTTTTGACATAACGGTTTTTTTTTGGTAGAATGGGTGCTTAAAGTCAGGGGGGCTGCCTGCGCAAAGGGCATTGATGCAACATCGAATTAGGAGTGGGTGATTATGAGTCGGATGACGGAAAACGTAAAAGTGAGAACAGTGGTATTACAAGTCTTTTTTTTCCTGGGGATTTTTCTGTGCGCAACAGCTCAGGCAAATTTACTGCAAAATCCAGGATTCGAAGAAAATACCGGTGCCGCAAGTTCCGCTACTCACTGGACGAATACAGGAGCAACGGGAGTTGAAACTTGGGCTAAACATACCGATACTTGGGGTATGGCAACCTACAGTTGGGGCTCGGTAGAAAACGGAACGATTTACCAGGATGTTCCGGCAACCGAAAATACAGATTATGTTTACAGCTTGTGGGTATCGGGTGATGGCGGCAGTGCAGGTAATTACTATATGAAGGTTGAGTGGTATGCCGGCACAACCCTCCTCGATAGTAACTTGTTGGATATTACGGCTGTGGTAAATGGCGCAACGTGGGTAGAAGCAATCCTTGACGCTGCATCTCCGGTCGGCTGCGATACAGCTCGCGTAATGATAGACGGCGTTAATTTCACCAGATGTGGCAAATTTGATGACGCAAGCTTTACTCCAATTCTATCAATTGCCAATAACCCAAGCCCTGTTGATAATGCCAATTATGTTGACCCTGATACAAACCTTAGCTGGTCGGCTGGGGTGTATGCTGCTTCGCACGATGTGTATCTTGGTACTGATTTCAACGATGTCAACGAAGCTGATGCAACATTTTTAACAGGCGATGTGAATAGCGATAGCTATGTTGATTGGGATGATATTGCGATACTTTCCGAGCAGTGGCTGACAATTCCTGCCGGTTCTCCATCAGCTGATATTGCCGGCGACAGTAGAGTAAATCTTCTTGATTTTGCTGTTATGGCAAATGACTGGATGAAAAAATCGGCTTTCAAAGGCAATCAAATTGCGACGAGCTTTGAGCCGGGTACTATGGATGTCAACACGACATATTATTGGCGGATTGATGAGGTCAATGGCGTTGATATGTGGAAGGGCGACGTTTGGAGTTTTACGGTTTCCTATCTGCCTGTAATTGCCACTGGTCACGACAGCAGAATCGATTTGAGATGGCCGTTTGATTCGAGTGTGGACGGCTATAACATTTATCGCTCGGCTTCTGCTGAGGGGCCATTTACAAAATTGAATTCTTCGCTGCATACGGTTTCTGTTTACAGCGACTTTTTCGGAAGCAATGACGAGACGTATTTTTATTACGTAACGACTGTAGCCAATGGCGATGAATCCGGAATTTCGGATATTGTTTCCGCTACTTCTTATGCGATGAATGATGAGCAGCTTCTAAGTTCTGTTCAGGAAGCGCACTTTAGATTCTTCTGGGATTTTGGCAATCCGGTTAGTGGAACAATAAGAGAAGGATACGTTTCCCATGGTACTGAAGTATCAGCTACGGGCGGAACAGGTATGGGGCTGATGAATATCTGCGTTGGTGTTGAGCGTGGATTTATCACCAGAGAAGAGGCAGCTGAGCGAGTGTTAAAAATGCTGAACTTCCTTGACCAGGCCGACCGTTTCCACGGTGCATGGCCGCATTGGTTTGACGGCGAAACCGGCGATTTCATTTATTTCGGCAGCCAGGACGGCGGCGATATAGTTGAAACTTCTTATCTTGCTCAGGGCATGCTTACCGTTCGTCAATATTTTGATGATATGGGAAATGCCACAGAAGCAGACATAAACGATATGGCAACAGACCTCTGGGAAAGCATTGAATGGGATTGGTATAGTAACGGTAGTAACAATCTTTGGTGGCTCTGGTCGCCGACTACCGGCTTTGACCATCCGTTTTCCGGTTACAATGAATGTATGATTACCTATCTTCTTGCGATTGCTTCGCCTACTCACCCGATACCGGCATCGTGCTATTATGACGGCTGGTGTTCCGGCGATGGATATGAAAACGGCAACAGTTTCTATGGCTACAAGCAGTGGGTTGGCTGGGACCATGGCGGGCCTTTATTCTTTACGCATTATACCCACATGGGATTTGACCCGCGTGATAAGAGTGATAACTACTGCAACTATTTTGAGAACAGTCGTAATACTTCTCTGATTAACAGGGCGTATTGCATTGATAATCCTGATAACCATATCGGCTACAGTGATTTGGTGTGGGGCTTAACAGCCAGTTTTGACCCGTGGGGCTATGGCGTTCATGAACCAGTTACCTACCGCGATAATGGCACTATTTCTCCTACTGCTGCTATGAGTGCTATGCCTTATATTCCCACCGAATCGATTGCCACTATGAAAGAGTTCTACTATACTTACGGCGAAGATTTATGGGGCCCGTTTGGCTTCTTTGATGCTTTTAATGAAGACCAAAGCTGGTATGCGGATAATTGCGTAGCCATCGACCAGGGCCCGATTGCGGTTATGATTGAAAACTATCGAACCGGTCTATGCTGGGATTTGTTTATGGCTAATCCTGAAATCACCCCGATGCTGGATGCTATCGGCTGGCAATTCGGTAAACGCTCGCCGGATAGTCCTGCAAGCGTTGTTAACGGCTTAGATTATGAATACTATCACGGCACGTGGAGTAACTTGCCCGACTTTGATTCGCTAACACCGGTAGCTACCGGCACTGTTACTAATTTTAGTCTTACTCCCAAACTGCAAAATGATTATTTTGCTTTCCGCTTTACCGGCTACATTGATGTTCCAACTGATGCCGGCTATACGTTCTACACTGAATCGGATGACGGCAGCCGATTGTACATTGGCGATAAACTCGTCGTTGATAATGATGGATTGCATGGGATGGTTGAGAAGTCTGGCTACATTGCACTTCAAGCCGGCAAGCATGAAATCACCGTTACTTTCTTTGAAAATGCCGGTGGTGAAGATTTAATTGTTCGCTACGCTTCAGAGGACATAACCAAGACGACAATTCCAAATAGTGTATTGTATCGCGACAATTAGAAGCCGTTAGCGGCAGGTACGAATGTTTTGTGGTTTTGATGTAGCTTCACATCAAGTCGGCGGAGTTTTCTTGCAGAGAATCTCTGTAAAAAAACTTGCTATTCCTGCGCTAATCATTAGAACCAGTTCCAGAATTCTTTTCGAATAAATTGCTGTATGGGAGGTTCTTATGGTAGCTGTAATACTTTTTGGAATGGTGCTTGTTGCTTCGTTTGTTATTGTTAGAATTGGTGCGATTGCCTTTCAGCTGACGGGATTGGAATGGTCGCTGGCCAAATTTCAGGCACTGTCCTGTTTTAGTGGAACCGGCTTTACGACAAGGGAATCCGAACTTGTAACCAGCCATCCACAGCGGCGTAAAATAGCAACGGCACTAATTATTCTTGGAAACGCCGGCTTTGTAACAATGATTGCGACAGCTGCCAGCGCCTTAAATCCAAAAGATGTTTTTTGGGCACGGCTCGGCGAATCTTTTTTGCCGTTTAAGATTCCGAATTTTCTTGTTATCTGGGTCAATATAGCGGTAATAGTTGTTATTGTTTATGTTGTTTATAAACTTTTTACCAACAATAAATTTTTGCATCGCTTGACAACGCTTTTGAGAACCAAAATTATTCGCAGGGAAATTTTCAGCCGAGTCAGCTTCGAGGAGCTTTTAATGGTTACTTCCGGCTATGGCGTAACGAAAATGGAAATTCACAAGGATAGCTCCATCCTTAATAAAACGCTGGCTGAATCGGATTTGCGTAAAAATGATATTACGGTTCTTGCTATAAGCCGAGGCGATTCCACGATTGCTAATCCGCCGGCTGATGCGAAAATTTTACTTGGTGATGAACTTATATCGTTCGGCAATCTTGAAAAAATGCGGGATAATATCTAAAAATAACCTCTATTTAGGCGTAATTGGTGCTGAAAACCCGAAAATCACAGAAAATTTCAAAAAAAACTTGCAAAAAACAGTTGAAAGACGTACAATCACGGCAGAAGTAGGACTTCTAATACCGTTCTTTTCTTTTTATCTTGGTTTCGGTAGGGTGATTGTAAATTCTATAAGTTTGCTATTTATTTTTTAAGCAAAATTGCCTTACCATGATTGGAGCTGCTTGCGGCTCCAATCTTTTTTTTATGCGCCGAGCAAAACAGATGCGGCAAAGTGAATTTCCCTAATTGTGCGGAGCGGCATTTATCATAGCGGCAAAAAGAATGTGTCTTAATTTGTCAACGCTGGTATGTTCAAGATAGTCCTCGGTAAAATCCATTTTGAATCTGCCTTTGAAATTTCTGATTTGCTTTTTCAGCTCACCTCTGTCAAGAGTTGCTACTGAGCTTGCCGAGTTTTCAAAATTTTCTCTTGAAATCATTGTTCTGCGCCTTTTGTATAAAATGTTGTCTTTATTATGAATTGCTCCACTGGTGATGTCGTCTTTTGTAGTCGGCGGCTTTGGCAGGTAATTTTGGATTGCCGAATAAATGTTAAAATTGGCTTGTTAATCGGTTAAATTTTTTTTGTAAATTTGGCTTAGGTCTGATAACTTCTAATTATGAAGACAGCAAAGCTCAATTATCATCTTCCGCCGGAATTAATAGCTCAGGAGCCGAGCGGCATTCGAAGTGATTCCAAACTGCTTTTTTTGGACAGTTCAGACGGCAAAATGACCGACAGTAAATTCAGCCATATTGGCGATTTCCTTTTGCCTGGTGATTGCCTTGTGTTAAACGACACAAAGGTTCTACCTGCCCGATTTTTTGCTGCCAGAAAAAGCGGCGGAAAACTTGAAGGACTTTTTCTAACGAAAAATAAAGACGGCTTTTGGGATGTGATGCTAAAAGGGGCTGGCAAAGTAAAAATTGGCGAAATTATATTTTTGAGGGACAGGCAAAAACAGGGTTTTTGCGAAGTTGAAGTAATAGCTAAATCCGGAAATGGCCAATGCCAATTGGCAATAGATAGTGATGAAAACTTTGAAGATATTCTTGAGAAAATCGGTTTTCCGCCATTGCCGCCATATATTAAAAGGAACGATGATATTGAGCAGGCCGCAACGGACAGACAGCGTTACCAAACGGTGTATGCCGAAAAAGCCGGAGCTGTTGCCGCGCCGACAGCCGGACTGCATTTTACCAGTGAACTAATTGAGCAACTGAAAAAAGCTGGAATCTGCTTCGCCAATATAACATTGCACGTTGGAGCCGGCACATTTAAGCCGGTAACAGCTGACGACCTCGACCAGCACGAAATCCACAAGGAATGGTTCAGTATTGACAAGGAAAATGCAGCGAAAATAAACGCAGCGAAAAATAAAGGAAATCGCGTAATTGCTGTCGGCACAACTTCGGTTCGGGCGATGGAAACAGCTGCTGAAAATTCACGGCTTAAAGCCGGCTGCGGAGAAACGCAATTATTTATTCAGCCCGGCTATAAGTTCAAAATTGTCGATGCTATTATAACGAATTTTCATTTGCCGAAATCGACACTTATTGCATTGGTCGCTGCTTTTGCGGGTTTGGATAATGTTTTTGCTGCCTACAATTATGCTATTGAGCGGAAGTATCGCTTCTATTCCTACGGCGATGCAATGATGATAGTGTGAGACGGAATGTAGAATTTAGAATTAAGAATTGTAAATCTGTTGCTGGTTGATAGTTGATAGATTTTCTTTACTAACAACTAATCATGCAATACGAGTAATTTCAGCTGAGATAAACTTTATCACCAGCGGCGATTTTCGGAATCTGATTTAGTTTTGTCTTAACATCATCTCTATCGAGAGCGAAACTGGGAGCTATTTCAATCACACAATCAATTGAGCCGTCCGGCTTTCGCGGAATGGCAACACCAGCTGATTCGAGCCAGCTCGCAGAGCGGCAAATCATCATCTCTTTTGCAATTTGGGCACTGTCGAAACCGGATGCGTTTTTAACCGGCCCGAATTCTTCGCCGCGAAGCGTTTGCAGAATTATCGATTTTGAAGCGAGCGGCAAAGCATCAAAAACAAAACTTTCAAGTTTTATGCCGTTCGGCTCGCTCGGTACGATGAAATTGTCGTGGCGGTCGAGATGCGGAATTTTTTTTACAGCTTTATGCAGCGGCAGTGAAACCGAAGCAGAATGCGAAGAAGATTCCAGATGTAGTTTTGAAAGCAGGGATGTTTTCAATTCGGAAAAACCACTGGCGTTTAATTGCTCAATGAAATCAAGATTGATAATGTGAATAGCGATACTCGCAAGGCCAAAAACCAACGAATCGTCAGGATTACGGCGACAGGCCAGCTTGGTTGGTAAATCGCTGTATTCTATAACCGTTACTTTTCCGTCAGCAATGCAAAAACTGCCAACCTTTTCTCCTGGCCCGGCTTTTATGACGGCCTTTGAGGATATTTGGGAATTGTCAAGGGCGTGCAAGCCGATAAACAGCGGGTCGAAAATTTTTACAAGAGGATTGTCGATTTGGAAATAGCTGACAAATTTCACTCCGCGTTTTTTCATATCCTTCAAAGCCCCGCTGCGATGCAGTGCCCTCAAACTTCCGCCGTGGCCGTCTGGAGAAACGCTTATTTTATCTTTGTCGGCGAGAAGAATTTTGCCGTCGAAACTGAAGTTGGCAAATGTGCCCTGCTGAAATATAAAAATATCTTCGGGACTTAAGCCGTAGTAATTATTTTTTTCAAAAATTTTCACGGTTTCATTGTGGTTCAGCGGGCTGGTCATAATGTACCAGGGACAGGTCGCATTGTATTTTTTTGAAACCGCCAAAATTGTCTCAGCGAAAATCTGGAACAGTGTCTTATTTTTTACAGGGCTTATTGGGAAATTTCCTTTTGGCCCATCTAAACCGAGCCGAGTTCCCTGCCCGCCGGCTACTACAAAAGCCGCCACCTTTCCGGATGATATTAGTTCTTCGCCCAATTCGACAGCTTGAGTGTATTTGAATAGTTCTGCTTTGTTGGCAGGGGCTGCGCTGTAAAACGGGGCGGCTGTGAAATCAGCTGGAGTTGAGGCGGCAGAGGAAGCTTTTTTTATGAAATCCTCTACTGAAACGTCTGTTTTTAAGAAATCCAGCTGCTCGATTTGCCCGAGTAAATCCCGCTGCTGGCCAGCGTCCAATTGCTCCCAAAAAGCAATAAGATGCTCTTGATGGTGCTTTTTTAAGCGTTTTTTTATGTTTTCAGGAACTTTTCTATGACTCATAGATTTAAATCTCGGATTTATTAGCAAAAATATTCAAAAAAAATATAAAATTAACACTTTAAAAACTTTAGAAAGTCAGCCAAATTGACGAAATTTACTTGAAGGCAGTACGCTTTTGTGTTACCATCACAGTAGACAGGCAGGTTTGAAGGTTTTATCATAATAAGTTGCGTAATTATATATTTAGTATCTATTCATTTCTTAAACCTGCCCGGCTTTATTAGCCGAACTTTCCGGCTTCGCAGCGCTGCGGATTTTACGCGGCGGTTGTAAGCGGAAAACATCTTAACTGTTGCTGTTTATTGTAAATGCTTATTTGATAAGATTCAAGTTGCTTTGTGAATTAAACAGCCGTTTTAGGCAAAAAAATAGTTAATCAAAGGGATTTGTGCAAAACTTAAAACTGTTTCTGTGTGGAAATAAATGCAATTATTTGGTAAGAAAATTGGCTGAGCCAAAAGCGGCTGGCAAATCCCAAAAAATTAAAGGAGAAAAGATTATGAAAAGGAAAGGTTTTACATTGGTTGAGCTTCTCGTGGTTATTGGAATCATAGCTCTTTTAATGAGTATTCTAATGCCGACGCTGACCAAAGTGCGGGCGCTGGCAAACAGAATTGTGTGTGCAGCAAATCTCTCTGGTATTGGCAAGGCAATGATGATATATGCCAACGAGAACGATGGAGATTTGCCGCGTGCCGGTGGCAGAAGAAGTAGGTGTGACACCGACGGTAAAATAGAAACCTGGTACGAAAAAGACCCAGTAGTGGCTTTTGGTGGTACCGTGAATCGACCGGCAACTATTACATCCTGTTTGTACCTTCTCGTCAAATATGCTGAAGTACAGCCGCAGCAGTTTATCTGCAAGGGTGATAACGGCGTAAAAAAGTTTCTATTTTCTGATTTTACTAACCCTCCTTCTACGATTGAATACACCGATCCTTGGGATTTTGGTGGTGATGGAGATGGTATGCCGCATGAATTTTGCACTTATGCCTATCAGATACCCCTTAATGGGCCGGCAGCAGCTCAGGCTGGGTACCCGCTTACGTCAGCGAGCAATTCGGCAAGCCCGGTTTGTGCGGACAGAAACCCTTGCTTTGACGATAAAAATGCTTACGACCGTCGTCGAAAGTCTAATGCAGACCTTACCGATGCAACATGTACTCCGGCTGGCGGCTATGCTGACAGAGAGAGAAAAGAAAATTCGGCATGTCATAACTTTGATGGACAAAATGTCCTCTTCCTTGATACTCACGTGAGCTGGGAGAAATATTGCAACGTTGGTATTGAAAATGACAACATCTATAAATACTGGCCAAATGCTACTCCGACTGATTGTGAGAGGACGCTTGGCACTGCAAACATAATATATACCGCAGGAACTTCTTGGGGTCCACAGAGTGACAGAGATGCATGGCTGGTTAATGAAAATAATTAGTAATTAATTAACCATAGCATTATTTTTAGTTGATTATAGCTGGCCTTGCTTTTAGTGAGGCCAGTTTTTTTATGTCCTGATTTTACTTTCAAAACCTATTTCCCAAAAATCCGGCAAACCAAAATTAACCTGAAATCAGATTTGTCTTTGAGCGGCATTTGTGTTAAAGTAAATGGCCTTTAATTCTCGGAGTATAAAATTGGGTCAGACATTAATACACAAGATAATTTCCGCTCACTTGGTCGATGGCGAAATGGCAGCTGGCGAACAGATTGGCATACGGATTGACCAAACGCTAACCCAGGATGCAACTGGAACAACGGTTTTTCTGCTGTTTGAATCAATGGGAGCGTCAAGGGTTAAGACCGATTTGTCGGTCAGCTACATTGACCACAATATGAGCCAGTTCGGGCCGGAAAACCACAACGACCATTTATATCTGCAAACGATAGCTGCAAAATCCGGCGTTTACCATTCACGAGCTGGAAATGGCATTTGCCATCAGGTTCATCTTGAGCGATTCGGCAAACCAGCAGCTACATTGCTCGGCAGCGATTCGCATACGCCGACCGGCGGAGCACTTGGAATGCTCGCAATCGGAGCCGGCGGTCTGGACGTAGCGGTGGCTATGGCTGGTGGCCTATTTTACCTGACAAATCCGAAAGTAATCGGTGTGAAATTAACAGGGAAATTGCAAAAAGGTGTAGCTGCAAAAGACATTATATTAAAATTGCTGAGCATTCTCACTACCAAAGGCAATGTCGGCTGGGCAGTGGAATATATCGGCGAGGGAGTTAGAACTCTATCAGTTCCGCAGCGGGCAACCATTACAAATATGGGAGCTGAGCTTGGTGTAACAGCCAGCGTTTTTGCAAGCGATGAGCAAACGAGAAAATTTCTCACTGCACAAAAAAGAGAAAAAGATTATCAGCCGATTTCCGCAGATGCAGATGCAAAATATGACCGCATTATTGAAATCGAACTCGACAAATTAGAGCCGATGGCCGCTTGTCCTTCTTCGCCGGATAATGTTAAAACGATAACTGAAATTGCCGGAACTAAAGTATCGCAGGTGATAATCGGCAGCTGCACAAATTCCAGCTTTGCCGATTTAATGCTCGTAGCGAAAGTGTTGAAGGGCAAACGCATAAATAATATGGTTGAGTTTGCAATTGCTCCGGGAAGCAGAGAAGTTTTGAATATGCTCGCTGCAAACGGAGCATTGGCAGACATGGTTTCAGCTGGCGCAAGAATTCTCGAATCCGGCTGCGGCCCCTGCATAGGCCAGGGTTTTTCACCAGCCGATGGAACAGTTAGTTTGCGAACATTCAATAGAAATTTCGCCGGAAGAAGCGGAACGAAAAACGATAGTGTTTATCTCGTTAGTCCGCAGACAGCAGTTGCTTCAGCTTTGGCTGGAAAAATCACCGACCCAAGAGAATTGGAACTTGCAGAAATAATTGAATCGGATGAATTTACCATTGACGATAGTATGGTGGAAAAACCGCTCGGCGAAAAAGATGCAAAAACGGCGGAGGTAATAAGAGCTGATACGATTGTTGTTCCCGAATCACCCAGGCCGCTGGCTGATAAACTTAATGCAAATGTAATTCTTAAATGCGGCGATAAAATCACGACCGACCATATTATGCCGGCTGGTGGTTTTTTGAAGTTGCGTTCAAATGTGCCGGAATATGCAAAAGTTGTTTTCAATTGTTTTAATGAGCAGGGCAAAAAAACTTTTGCCGAGTGTGGATTGGAATTGAAACAAAAAGAAATTGCCGGCGTAATAGTAGCTGGCCAGAGTTACGGGCAGGGTTCATCGAGAGAGCACGCCGCACTTTGTCCAATGTATCTTGGCGTTCGAGTGGTACTCGCAAAAAGTATCGAGCGAATCCACAAGGCCAATCTTATTAACTTTTGTATTGTTCCGCTTGAATTTATCGAGCCGGCTGATTACGATAAAATCGAGCAGGGCGACCAGCTCGAAATTGCAGATTTAATTGAAGCGGTAAAAAATAAAAACGAAATTAAAATCACAGAAAAGAGCGGCAAATATGAAATTATCGGCAAGCTGAATTTGTCGCAAAGAGACAGAGAAATTTTGCTCGCAGCCGGTTTATTGAATTACACAAAGAAAAAAAATGAATAAAAAAATTACCGTATTTGTTTTAGTGTTTCTTTTGAGTGATGCCGCTCTCGCTCGCACCTCGGCTATGCGCGATGGCTTTGTCTTGTCAGGAGTTGATGGCAAATTGACTGTAGCCGATGGCAATGGTAAATACTTTTTCCAATTTGATGAAGATATAAATGACGACAGAGCTGCGATTAAATCAGGTGTTGAAATTGAACTACTGGAATCATCGGCGTTGGAAAAGATAATTGCTGACGCAAATAGTCGGGCGACAAAAAACTATCGGCTGTGGGGTAAAATCACAACGTATCGAGATAAGAATTTTATATTCCCGATTTATTTTTTGCCAATCAGTGAGCCAGAGGCGGTCGATGACCCCAATTCCACGCAGAGCGATAAAGTGGCAGTAAACGAATCAAACGATATTCTGGAAATACCCGAAGAAATAGTTGCAAAGCTGACACAGCGAAAAATCATTCAGGTTGAGGAATTGGAAGAGGGTCTGGAATTAAAACAGGATTCTATGCTGGTCGATAGAACCGGCTTTATTTGCGAAACTGACGGCGAGATGCGGTTTGTTCTCGATGCCCTTGGCCGCAATCTTTCGGAGATTTCCTTTCCGCTTTTGAAGGGTGAAATTCTTGACCTCACCGAGCAGCAGCAGTTGGTCTGGCCGGACAGGTTGAAATTTAAGGCCGCTGGAATTGTTACAAAATACAAAGGTCAGCATTATCTCTTGCTGCAAAGGGCAACTCGTTCTTATAGCTACGGTAATTTTGGAAATTAATAATTAAAGATATAAAGATTTGAAAATGCAAAACGACTTAAACCAAATCCTGATTTCATATACCCAGCCGGATTTCGAAGAAAAATGGATGCGACTTCGCGCTAAAGTATGTGTTGCCGCAGCGTTTGGTTCGCTGAGTGATGAAGCTAAAAAAGTAGTAGAGATTATTGAAGATGTTAGAAAACGCAAGTTTGAAGCCGTAGCAGAATATACAAAGAAATTTGATAATGTCGATTTAGCCCCTGAGCAATTCAGGATTTCAAAAGAAGAATTAAGAAAAGCCCATAAGGAAATCGACAAGGATTTACTGGCTTCAATTCGCAAATCAATTAAGAATGTAAGAAAATATCAGCAGGAAATTTTTATCGGAAATTTCAAACACACGGGAATAAAATATACACCAATAGAAAGAGTCGGAATTTGTGTGCCCGGTGCATCCGCTCCGCTGCCATCAACGGTTATAATGTGCGCAGTGCCTGCGCAGGTTGCAGGAGTAAAAGAAATAGTTGTTGTTTCACCGCCGAGATGCCGGGGTACAATTCATCCTGTAACTCTCGCAGTCTGCCACGAATTAAAAATTGATGAGGTTTATCGAATCGGTGGAGTTCAAGCTGTTGCGGCTCTTGCTTTTGTAAATTTTGTTGGAAAAATTGTAGGGCCGGGTAATAAATGGGTGCAAACGGCTAAGAAAATGGTGTTCGGTATTGTTGGTATTGATTCAATCGCCGGGCCGAGTGAAGTTTTAATAATTGCAAACGACAAAGCAAAACCGGAATATGTAGCAGCTGATATGTTGAGTCAGCTTGAACACGCACCAGGCAGTGCAATTTTATTTACAGATTCAAAGCAGCTTGCAGAAAAAACACTTGCCGAACTTCAAAAGCAATTAAAGCAATTAGACCGAGCGAAAGAAACCATTGAATGCCTTAAAAATTACAGCAAAATCGCAGTGTTTGAAAATATGGATGATGTTATTAAATGGGCGAATGTTTTTGCTTCCGAGCATCTCGAAATTCAGTGCGGCCAGCAGAGTAGAGAAATCGCTGCAAGAATTAAAAATGCCGGAGCGATTTTTATTGGTGATTATTCTCCTGTTGCTGTTGGCGATTACTGGGCAGGCCCAAGTCATACTCTGCCAACAGGGATGACAGCAAGATTTTTTAGTGCTTTGAGTTCCAACGATTTTATAAAAGCGACAAGTATCATCGAATACGACAGGGAGAAATTGTTTGAGAGTGCTGACGATATTATTCGTCTTGCAAAAACAGAAGGGCTTGACGCTCACGCAAAGAGTATTCAAATCCGGCAGGGGAAAAATAATTCTTAAGGTAACCTGTAAAAATACATTCTGTCATTACGAGCGGAGTCCTGAGCTGGTCGAAGGACGAAGCGAAGTAATCTCGTTTTCAAAACAATAACAAAGATTGCTTTGTCGCTTCACTCCTCGCAATGACATTTGTAGGGGTGCCCTCAATTAATTCACTAACTTTTCTTTTATAATTTTTGCAGCTTCAATTAAAGCGTCATCGATTTTTTCCGGCTCTTTTCCACCTGCCTGAGCCATCTGCGGCCGACCGCCGCCTCGACCATCTACAATTGGTGCAATCTGTTTTATAATATCGCCTGCCTTTAAGCCGGCTTTAATTAAATCATCCGTAACCGCAGAAATTAGCGTAACTTTTTCATCTTCAGAAAAACCGAGAACAATAGCAGCTGATTCGGCTTTCTTTTTAAGCATATCAATCGCAGTTCTTGCCTGCTCAATTGAAGCAGCTGACAAATGAATGGTAACTATCGAAGTTTTGCCAACCACTTCGCATTTTTCCAAAGCTGATTTTGCTTCGAGCATTGTTTCGTCCTGCGTATTACCGCTGGAGCTTTTCGCTCTTTTCTTTTCAGCTTTCAAATCATTTAATAATTTTTCGATTCTTTCCGGCAGTAATTCAGCGGGCACTTTCAGTGTTTGGCTCAATTGAGCGATGATTTCACTTTGCTTTGTAAAATAATCACTAAGTGCCGAGCCGGTTAAGCCGGTTATTCTTCGCACGCCGGCTGAAACGCTCTCTTCCTTGATTATTTTGAAATCGCCGATTGCCCCGGTTCTGTCGATGTGGATTCCGCCGCAAAATTCTTTACTAAATGCTTCGCTGATTTGGCTTTTGTCGCCTACTCCAATTACAACAACTCGAACTTCGTCGCCGTATTTTT
>JAGLSG010000056.1 GCA_023135865.1 Planctomycetota bacterium
TTGCGTCAATCAAAACAGCGATTTTTGCCGAAAAGCGGCCAAAAAGTAGTCATTTTTGAGCGTTTTTTGTCAATTTTGGTCAAAAATGAGCAGGAATTTACCGTTTTTTGTCAAAAAGAAGTGAGTTTTTTCAGGGGGTATGCCGTTTTCAATCGATTGGATTCGTTACCCGTGACCCGTCATCCGTAACCCGTTTTTCTTGTCATTGCGAGGCCTGTTTTTCAGGAAAATATGATTAATTACCCAACAATCACCTTGACATATAGTTGCATATTATGATATATGTTGATTTGTCATGTCATTTTATGGTTTAATTAAGAAAAGGTTTATCTCATGCAATTATTGTCGATTGAAGATTTAGCGGTCTATTTAGGAGATTCAAAGCGTACGATTTACAAGTATATTGCCAGCGGGGATTGTCCACAGTATATCAAAATCAGCAGAAAAAATATTAAATTCGACCGTGCCGAAGTTGACGCATGGCTAGAATCAAAAAAAGTGTACCCACAAAATAACATGGAAAGGAAAGAGAAATGATTTTACCACTGACTGCAATCAAGAAATTAAGTTCTGCTCTTCTTATCGCCGTTTCGATGCCGAACGATGTGACGGCAACACTCGAGGTAGCACCAATGGAGACGACAACACATTTGACCATGCTAATTAGATTTATGCCAACTCTGATTGGAATATTGATACTTGTGTTGGTTATTAGTTTGATAACAAAATATCTAATTGCCGCAGGTAAAGAACAAAAATTGATTCGCATAGAATTAGGCAAACTTGCTGAGGAAATCAAACAGAATAAACAAAAATAAAAAGCGACCGCAAGATTTCAGCTGGAATTGACTATCTCGATTATCTTATAATTGCTTTAAAAGAAGATGCCAAAAAACCTGTAAGAAAAGGCAGATAATTAATACCCAAGATACAAAAACTGGGGCAAGTGCAAGTTGTTTGCACATATTTTTTGTCATTTCGACTGGAGCGAAGCGGAATGGAGACACGAAGTGAAACGGAGAGCCCCGAAGGGAAACCTGTTTTAACAGACCTCTCGGCTGCGATCGAGGTGACAAAATGAGATTGCCGCGGCAGTAAAACTGCCTCGCAATGACCAGTCTTCGCTAAAGCTACGACTGGCAGGCAAAAAAAATCAGCGAAATCCGTGAAATCCGTGGTGAAATAAAACATCGACCCTGCCATTGTGATGGCAGGGCTAACCCGTCTGCGTCCTTTAGGGACTACGCCGCGGCAGGCCGAAAACGCAATACGCTTCACGGGTCACGGGCGACGGGGCACGAACAACCCATCCTTTTTATAAAGCGAATTCAGCTGGCTGAAGATGCTCGGCAGGTTTTAATAATTTTTCCATCTTGGCTGGATTGCTCGAACGGCAAATTGCTTCCTGGCGGTCAATATAACCTTTGAAATACATATCAGCTATACTACTATCCATCGTCTGCATTCCAGCTCGACGGGAAGTTTCAATAATATTCGGTATCTCATAAATTCGGTTTTCGCGAATACAGTTACGAACCGCTGAATTACAAAGCAGTATTTCTGTGCAGGGAACCATTCCATGCTTATCGATTCGCCTGAAAAGCGTTTGCGAAACAACCGCCTCGAGAGTATTGGCGAGCATTGTTCGTATCTGGTTTTGCTGATTAGCCGGATAAATATCTATAATTCGTTCGATAGTTTGGGCGGCGTTGATTGTGTGCAGCGTACTAAAAACCAGATGGCCGGTTTCAGCAGCTGTAATTGTTGAGCTGGTGGTTTCCAAATCACGCATTTCTCCAACCATAATAATATCCGGGTCCTGCCGCAAAACATGCTTCAAGCCGGAAGCAAATTCGGTGCAGTCAGAACCAATCTCACGCTGCTCTATCATACTTGTATTGTTTTGCATTGCATATTCAATTGGGTCTTCCAATGTAACGATACGCTTACAATGCTTTTCGTTTATCTCGCCGACCATAGCAGCAAGCGTTGTACTTTTTCCACTGCCGGTGTGGCCGGTAACAAGTATCAAGCCCCTTGGCAAATCAACGAAATTTTTAACTATAGACGGCAAATGCAAATCGTCTATTTTGGGAATTTCATTTGGGATAACGCGAAACGAAATCGCAATTGTGTCTCTTTGATAGTGAGCATTAACTCGAAAACGATGCCCATCGCCAGTAATTGTGGTTGAAAAATCAAGGTCACGTTTTTCTTCAAATTTTTCAAATTTCTTTTGACCAGCCATATCGATAACCATTTTTTTGGCATCGTCGTTTGTTACTGACGGATATTCCAGATTGATTAGCTCGGTATTTTTTCTGATTACCGGCGGCATGCCAACATTAATGTGAACATCGCTTGCTTTTTTTACAATTGCTTCTTTCAGAATCACCTTTATGTCCATTATGCCTCAATCCTCTCCAGAAAACCTGTGTCCAAAGCGGCTCTCTACTGCTCCAATTTTCCTGATTTATAACCAAAATATAGGTAACAAAATGTGGATTCGCCAAATCATAAAAGCCAAAATTGCGGTTTATTTTCAAAATAACAGAAAAAACTGTCCTTGCTCCGATAAAATATGCGTTACAGTAATGACAATTCTATCATAACTTTGTAAACTATACGAAAATTATTATGAATACTATAAAAAAATTACATCCGCCTCTGAACGAAACTGACATTCGCTCTCTGAGAGCTGGCGAAGAAGTACTTATAACCGGCATAATTTATACAGCTCGAGATATGGCACACAAACGCTTGTGTGAATCGATAGAAGCTGGAGAAAAACTCCCCTTTGAACTTACAGGAGCAATCATTTATTTTCTTGGGCCAACTCCCGCTCGGCCGGGGCGAGTAATAGGTGCAGCAGGCCCGACCACATCATCACGAATGGATAAGTTCAGTCCAAAACTAATAGCTGCCGGGCTAAAGGCAATGCTCGGCAAAGGATACCGAAATCAGCAAGTAATAGAGGCAATGAAAAAATATGGAGCAGTGCATCTTTCAGCTCTCGGAGGAGCAGGAGCATTGCTAAGCAAACATATTGTTTCATCAGAAATAATCGCATACGAAGACCTCGGCACAGAAGCCATAAGAAAATTAGAAGTTATCGATTTCCCGGCTATCGTTGCCTACGACTCAGCAGGCCAAACAGTTTACAAGGAGAAATAAAATTGAAAGCAGCATTACTCGGCTTATTGCAATCGGGCAAAAGCACCATCATGGCAAGTTTGAGCGGCAAAGCGATTCCGCCAATTGGTTCAGTTGCGATAGAAGAAGCACTCGTACCTGTCCCTGATGAACGCATCGATTGGCTAACGCAGCATTATAAGCCAAAGAAAACCGTCAATGCAACAGTCGATTGCCTTGATTTGCCCGGCTTAAATTTTGCCGATGAGCATGGCCGAGCAGCAGCAAGGCGGCTTTTTAATCAGATAAGAACTTCAGATATGTTGGTATTGGTAATTCGCTCTTTTGAAAATCAAGCTGTTCCGCCCTACCGCAACAGCGTCAACCCATCACGGGATTTAGCGGAACTAAAAACAGAACTTCTGCTCGCCGATTTAGAGTTGGTTACAACTCGTATCGAAAAACTCGAAAAGCAGGTAACTAAACCGACCAAAACTCAGGCAAAAGATAAAGCGGAGTTAGAGCTGCAAAAAAAGTTGCAGGATGCAATCGAATCAGAAAAACCAATTAATACTGTTATTAAAACCGAAGCTGAACTTGAAATTATAAAATCGCTCGGCTTTCTAACGCTTAAGCCAATTGTCATTGCGATAAATATTGGCGAAGACCAATTAGATGAAAACTTCGACTTTGCCGACACAGAAGATAATGCTCTGGATTTTATTGCCATTTGCGCAAAACTGGAATACGAACTTGCACAATTGGATGCAGCCAGCCGAGAGGAATTTATGGCAGACCTCGGACTTACTGAATCGGCGAAAAGCAAATTTGTAAACAGCTGCTATTCAGCGCTCGGATTGATAAGTTTTTTGACAGTCGGCTCAGATGAAGTGCGTGCATGGCCAATCAAAAAAGGCACAAACGCAGTAAATGCAGCTGGAAAAGTACACAGCGACATACAACGTGGTTTTATAAGAGCTGAAACTTTCGCATTCGATGCTCTAAAAGAACTCGGCGATGAAAAAGCTGTTAAAGCGGCTGGCAAAACCCGTCTCGAAGGAAAAGAATACACAGTAAAAGATGGCGATATTATCGATTTCAGATTCAACGTCTAAATCAAATTAAAGTTATGAAAAAAGCAAGTATAGTCAGCATTGGAAATGAAATTTTAAGCGGCGAAACAATCGATACCAATGCTGCTTATTTAAGCAGCCAATTATTTTCGAGCGGCATACCTGTAATCAGTTCCTACACAATCGGTGATTGTCAAGATTCAATCGTTCGCAGATTAGAGCTGGCAGCTGATGATGCTGATATTGTACTGGTAACAGGCGGATTGGGGCCAACCGATGACGATTTAACCCGTCAGGCATTTGCAAAATTTCTAAATGTCGAATTAACACTGCGAAACGAACTTCTTGAAAAAATCCAGCAATTTTTTACCAGCCGAAATCGGCAAATGTCTCCAAAAAATAAAATCCAGGCCTATCTGCCGGCCAACACAAAGGCAATCACAAATAATCTCGGAACAGCTCCGGGAATTATGTTCGTCCTTCGTAGTAGTACCACTACGGAGAATGGAGCTGAAATAAAAGATAAACTATTTTTCGCGCTGCCCGGCGTACCATCAGAAATGAAAGAAATGTTCGAGCGAACGGTTCTGCCAAAACTAAAAACATTTACCACTGAGCAGACAGTTATTGCACTGAAATTAAAATGTTTCGGAGCCGGCGAATCAACCATAGCCGAAAAACTCGGCGACTTAATGCAGCGAAATAGAAATCCGCTTATAAATTGCACCGCAAATTACGGCGTAGTAACTCTTCACATCATCGCAAAAGCAAAAGACAAAAAAACAGCAAAGGAAATGGTTGAGAAAGATAAAAAATCACTCACTAAATTACTTGGCAAACTAATCTATGGCAGCGGCGAACAAACACTCGCCCAGGTAGTCGGCGAAAAACTGGCCCAAAAGAAAATGACTATCGCCGTAGCCGAATCCTGCACTGGTGGATTGCTTGCAAAACTCATAACTGATATTCCCGGCGCAAGCAGATATTTCACCCACGGCTGGGTTACATACAGTAATGCAGCTAAAGTAAAAGAACTTGGCGTACCGGCAGATTTAATCGAAAAAAACGGAGCCGTCAGCAGCGAAGTAGCTCAAGCTATGGCAGAAGGCGCAAGAAAAAAAGCTGATGCGGATATTGCCATCGGAATAACAGGCATAGCAGGCCCATCGACAGATAATTCACAAAAACCAGTGGGCTTAGTTTATATCGCTCTTGCTTCAAACGACATTTGTCAGGTCGAACGCTTTACTTTTTCGCACGATAGAAACTTCATACGTCCTATAACATGCCAAACAGCATTAAATATGATTCGTCTAAAATTGTAGGATTTGACCGATTACGCTGGTAATGTTATAACTCAATTTTGCCGAAATTAACAGGATACGGTATAAATATGGCTAAAAAGCGAAGACATCTCGGTGAAATACTCTATAAAGCCGGCTTGGTGGATAAAGAGTCAATAATCAATGCGATTAAGACCTCGAAATCCAACAATAAGCAGCTCGGCCAGGTACTATTAGAACTTGACCTAATAGAGGAAGAAACACTCACAAAAGCGCTGGCCAGGCAATTCGGCATGAAATACGTAGATGTTGACAAAATTACGATTCCAGTTGAAACGATGAGCTTGATTCCGGAAGACCTCATTAAAAGACATAATATTCTCCCGCTTAGTATGTCAAACGGCAGGTTGAGCCTCGCTGTCAGCGATAGATTAGACCTTGATACTATGGACTCAATTCGGTTCCGCTTAAACGCAGAACTTGATTGCTCTCTGGGCAATCCCTCAAAAATCAACTCCAAAATTCAGGACTCGTTTGAACAAGCAAAAGAGAAAGAAGATGATAAGCTCAAATACAGCATTGATGCCACAGCAGCTGAACTTGCCGAAGCCGGCCACGAATTGCAAGCAGAAGTACTGCGAGCAGAAAGTGCAGAAGATGGCGATGATGCCCCTATCATTCGACTTGTAAACCTTATAATAGACAACGCTTACCATGTACGAGCAAGCGATGTACACATCGAGCCAATGACCGATAGAATACGTATAAGATATCGCATTGATGGTGTTTGTATGGAAAAAGACAGCATTCCAAAGAATATGCAGGCACCATTAATGACACGTTTGAAAATTTTATCCGGAATGGACATCGCTGAAAAACGGCTGCCTCAGGACGGTCGTATCAAACGCACAATTGGCACTGAAGATGTAGACTTTCGTGTTTCGGCCCTGCCCGGCTATCACGGCGAAAGTGTGGTTCTACGAATTTTGCGTCCCGATGCAGTCAACATCGGCATTCAGGCACTTGGCTTTGGGCAGGAGGATTACGAACACTTTCAGCGCATAATCAAAAGACCTAACGGCATATTTTTGGTTACAGGGCCAACCGGTAGCGGCAAAACAACAACGCTGTATGCCGCACTGCAGGAACTTAATAATCCGGACAAAAAAATCATCACAGCTGAAGACCCCGTAGAATATAATTTTGCTGGAATGAACCAATGCCAGATAAGAGACGACATTGGTTTAACATTTGAAAAAATTCTTCGTTCAATGCTGCGACAAGCACCAAATATCATATTAATCGGCGAAATCCGAGATGGCATCGTAGCTGATATTGCGATTCAGGCAGCTCTTACTGGTCATCTGGTTTTCAGTACACTGCATACAAACGATGCCTGTAGTGCCATTACCCGTCTCGTGGATATGGGGGTAAAGCCCTTCCTCGTAGCCAGTTCAATACAGGCAATTATGGCACAGCGGCTGATAAGACTTATTTGTCCAAATTGCAAAACAATTGATAAAAATCCTAATCCTGAACACATGCGATTACTTGGAATCACACCGGAAGATACGAAAAACCACCCTATCTACAAAGGTGCCGGCTGCAGTATGTGCCAGGGAACCGGCTATAAAGGTCGAATTGGTGCATTTGAAATGCTCGAACTGAACAATGAAATAAGAGAACTGGCCTTTGCAAAAGCACCAACTACAGAACTGCGTAAAGCAGCCATCGCGGGCGGTATGAAACCGCTTATAGAAGATGGAAAAGTTAAAATATTCAAGGGAACAACAACACCAGATGAAATTGTCAGGATAGCACAAACAGAAGATTAATAAATTTAATAAAACACGTTATTAGGGAACGTCAAATGGCTACAGTTAATATGGACAGGCTGCTTCAGGCATGCGTTTCACAGAACGGTTCGGATATTCATCTTGTTACGGGGCGACCGCCGGTAATAAGAATTGATGGCCGTCTCCGTTCTCTGGAGACTAAAGTCCTTGAACCAGATGATACAGTTGCACTAATGAAGAGTATCACTCCTGAGCGAAATCAGCAGGAACTTCAGGAGGAAGGCGGAACTGATTTTGGTTTTGCTTTCGGCGACATAGCAAGATTTCGTGTGGCTATTTTCCGACAAAAAGGCAATATTTCAATGGTTTTGCGTCTTATTCCAACCAAAATTATGGGTTTTGATGAAATAGGACTACCAGAAGTTTGCGCCGCTCTTTGCCGCCGGCCAAGAGGAATGTTTCTCGTTACAGGTCCAACCGGCAGCGGTAAAACCACAACGTTGGCCTGTATGGTCAACTACATAAATGAAAATTTCGACCGGCATATCATAACTATTGAAGAGCCGATCGAATACTACCATAAACACAAAAGAGCAATCATCAATCAAAGGGAGGTAGGCATAGATGTCCCAAGTTTTTCCGAAGCACTAAGACGTGTTTTACGGCAGGACCCAGATGTCATTCTGGTCGGCGAATTGCGAGACCTGGAAACAATTGAAGCTGCTGTAAGAGCCGCTGAAACCGGTCACTTGGTGTTTAGCACGCTTCACACAACCAGCGCTTCGGGAACAATCACCCGAATTATTGACGTGTTTCCCGTCAACCAGCAGGAACAAATTCGTATTCAGCTAAGCAGTAACCTCATAGCCGTTCTCAGCCAGGCACTTTGCCCGGTAGCAGTTGGCAAGGGC
>JAGLSG010000057.1 GCA_023135865.1 Planctomycetota bacterium
CCTTCGTACTTGGAATGTCAGTTCCAACAATACTAACAGCTTTAGCAAGCGACTGGCCAAGTGCCTTGAAAATCGCTTCAGCTATGTGGTGGCTGTTGGTTCCGTAAGGAACGTTTATATGCAGATTAAATTTGCCGGTATTTGAAAAACTCCTCAGCATTTCTTCGAGGCATTCAACGTCGAAATCACCGATTTTATCCGTTCGATATTTAACATTATAAACGCAGCTTGGCCTGCCGGATAAATCCACAGCAACATTAGCCATCGACTCTTCCATAGGAACCGAACTATTGCCGTATCTCGCAATTCCCTTTTTATCGCCGACAGCTTTTATAAGACATTCGCCAAGACAAATCGCAATATCTTCAACCGTATGATGCGCATCGACCTCCAAATCGCCTTTGGCCTTAACAACCAAATCAATTTTACCGTGTTTGCTTAAATGCGTTAGCATATGATCCAAAAAGCCAACACCAGTATCAATTTCGTATTTGCCAATGCCATCCAGATTCAACTCAACGGTAACTTCGGTTTCGTTTGTTTTCCTGTGAATTTTAGCTGTCCTGTTTTTCATAAAAACACCCTTTATGTTTTGTCATTGCGAATACAGCGAAGCAATCTAATTCGATAAAATTTCTTTCAAAGCACAAATCAATTTGTCGTTTTGCTCAGGCGTACCTACCGTAATTCTTAATTTATCCTGTAATCCTGGCAAATCAAAATATCTGACAAAGATATTTCTCTGAGCCAATTTATCATAAATCTCATTTGCTTTGCAGCTTTTAATATCAGCAAGAACAAAATTAGCAAAACTATCAGGAACAACAAATCCCAATTTATGTAATTGCTCGGTTAATATTTTTCGCTGAGTTTTTACTTTTTCAACGTTTTGCTGAAAATAGTCATAGTCTTCTATTGCAGCCGTTGCAGCAGCAGTAGCAACAGTATCAACATTATAAGAATCCTTAACCTTCATTAGCCCATTTATCAATTCCGGCTGAGCAATCGCATAACCAAAACGCATTCCCGCAAGCGAATAGCCCTTGCTCATTGAGCGAAGTATAATCACATTATCAAAATCTTTTACCAGCCCTGCACAATTTTCATCTGCAAAATCCACATATGCCTCATCAATCAGCAATACACCGCTTAATTCATCGGCCAGTGAAGCAAGTTCGCCAGCGTTTATAAAACTGGCACTCGGTGCGTTTGGATTGCAGACAATAGTTAAAGCGGCATCGGTGCTTGCAAGTTTAGCTGGTAAATTAAATTCACCGTCAAACGGAATTTCAATCGCTTTGCAGTTCTGCAATTCGGCCAATACCGGATAAAGCGAATAAGTCGGAACGGGATAAGCTACTGTGTGATTTTCATCGCAGAAAGCTCGAATTGCGATAGTGAGCAAATCATCTCCGCCATTGCAGCACATAACATAATCAGCTGATACGTTGTTTAATTTAGCCGCTGCCTGGCGAAAGATATTCCCAACAGGGTCAGGGTATCTGCGAAGCTGCTCAGCTGTTATTTCAGCAATCGCTTTTAGAACTTTCGGCGACGGCGGATATGGATTTTCATTTGTATTTAATTTTACAACGTCTTTTTTAGCGGGTTGAAAACCCGGCGTGTAACCATTTGCTTTTTCGATATTTTTACGAAAATATCCCATCGGCTGCTCCAGATACAAGGTAGCAAAAATACAAATTATTTTTTGCAGTAATCTATAAGACGAGCGATTTCGCTTCGCATATTTTTTCTATCTACAATCATATCTATAAAGCCATGTTCGAGCAGAAATTCAGCCGTCTGAAAGCCCTCTGGCAATTCGACTTTTATAGTTTGAGCTATCGTTCGCGGCCCGGCAAAAGCAATTAATGCCCCCGGCTCAGCTATTATGCAATCACCGAGCATTGCAAAGCTGGCTGTAACACCGCCGGTTGTTGGGTCAGCGAGAATCGAAATAAAAAGACCGCCATTTTCGTCATACTTTGCAAGTGCCGCACTGGTTTTGGCCATCTGGCCAAGTGAAATCACGCCTTCGTGCATTCTGGCTCCGCCCGAACAGCTGACCGCTATAAACGGCAGTTTTTCTTCCATCGCCTTATCAACGGCAATACAGAATTTTTCACCAACTACGGCTCCCATAGAACCCATCAAAAAATTCGGGTCCATCACAGCGAGAACAACGGCTCTACCCTTGATAAACGCTTTGCCGATTTTTATTGCCTCAGTTGAACCTCTTTTTTTCTCATCAACCCTTGCACGCTCTTTATAACTTGTGCCTCTGAATTTGAAATCAAGCGGGTCGGAAGTTGTTAAATCATCAAAAATTTCCTGAAAGGAACCTTCATCAGCGAGATATTTAATTCGTTTATTAGCATCAATGCGAAAATGCTGATTGCATTCAGGACAAACATCGAGATTCTTTTCTACTGCACTTCTATACAACATATGCTCACAATTAGAGCACTTCATCCACAAACCGTCCGGCATTTCCTTGCGCGGCTTGAGTGAAAAACCATTCCATTTACTTTTAGCTTCTCTAACCATAATTATTCATTCTCATTGATAAAAAGACGTGCAAAATTCTACCAGAAATTCAGCGACTTTGCCATAAAAATTACTTACAGGCATTTCTAATAGCATTTATCGCTGCAATTCGGTCAGATTTGGAAAATATAGCGTTGCCGGCTACAAGCGTATCAGCCCCATATGAAACTACCTGCGGCGTGGTTTGCGGGTCTATCCCACCATCAACCTCTATCCTGATATTTGGGCCTACCAATTTTCTTATAGCAATAATTTTTTCAGCTGCTTCGGATATAAATTTTTGTCCGCCAAAACCGGGATGAACCGTCATTACCAAAACCATATCGCAGAGCGGAGCAACTTTTTTTATCGCACTTACCGGCGTTTCGGGATTAAGACATATTCCAGCTGTAACGCCGAGATTATGCAATTTATCGATGAGTTTTTCCGGCTGAGTTGTGGTTTCAATATGAAAAGTTATATGGTCAACTCCGGCCTCGACAAACGGCTCGGCATATTTATCCGGCTCGGCTATCATAAGGTGGGCATCGAAAACCATTTTGCTGTGTTTACGGAGTTTTGCAATTACCGGCGGGCCAAACGTAATGTTCGGCACGAAATGACCATCCATAACATCCAAGTGCACAACATTTATGCCAGCCGATTCAATTTCAGCCAACTCATCAGCCAGCCGAGCAAAATCAGCGCTTAGAATTGACGGCGCAATCTCGATTGTCCCTGCTTTTGGTAATCGCATTTTTATTAACTATTTGCCGCTAATTATTTTTCTGGTTTTAGCTTTCATCGAGAATTTCGAGGCATTTGAACTTTTTGCCTTCGAGAAATTCCAGCGAAGCTCCGCCGCCAGTTGAAATATGGCTAACCTTATTTTCCAGGCCGAGATTTTTTATAGCGCTTGCACTGTCGCCGCCGCCAATTATGCTTCGGGCACCCCTGCTCGTTGCATCTGCAACAGCCAAAGCAACTGCTTTTGTTCCAGCATCAAAAGGCGGCAGTTCAAAAACTCCCATCGGCCCATTCCAGACAATCGTTTTAACACCGGAAAGTTTCTCAGTAAAAAGTTTCTGACTCTGCGGGCCAATATCCAGGCCTTCCCAGTCGGCTTCGATATTACCAATAACAACTTTATTTTCAGCACCGGCTTTGAATTCTTTTGCAACTACCGTATCAACCGGTAAAACGATTTCGCAGCCAAGCTGCTGCGCCCGGCCAAGCAATTCTATCGCCTTATCAAGAAAATCATCTTCGCATAAACTCCTGCCAATAGTTTTGCCCTGCGCTTTGAAAAATGTATAAGCCATCGCCCCACCGATGAGTATGCAATCGACTTTTTCGAGCAGATTTTCAATAACGCCGAGCTTGTCAGAAACTTTAGCTCCGCCGAGTATCGCCGCAAACGGCTTTTCAGGGTTAGTGATTGTTTCGCCGAGAAATTTCAATTCTTTCTCAATCAGAAAGCCAATCACTCGCGATTTGCCATTTAGCATTTGGGCTACGGTGTACATTGAAGCATTATCTCTGTGAGCGGTGCCGAAAGCATCGTTCACATAAACATCAGCTAAACCGGCAAGCTGCTTTGCAAAATCATCTTTGGCCTGACGAAGCTGAGCATCTTCTTTTGCAGCTTTATCTTTTATTGTTTCTTCTTTATGGAAACGCAAATTTTCGAGCAGCAAAATATCGCCATCGCCAAGTGCATCAGCTTTCTCTTTTACATCATCACCAATGCAATCATCCGCAAAAATAACATTTTTATCAAGCAGTTCAGACAGCCGTTTTGCAACCGGTGCAAGAGACATTTTTTCCTCTCTCTTGCCCTTTGGCCGGCCGAGATGACTCATCAAAACCAACCGGCCGCCACGATCAACAACACTTTTTATCGTCGGCAACGCCTTAACGATTCTATCATCACTGGTGATATTGCAATTTTCATCGAGCGGCACATTAAAATCACACCGCATCAAAACACGCTTACCTCTTACATCAACATCAGCAACAGTTTTCTTTGCCATTTTTTCGCCTAATATATTTGATCATCTCTCGGTCATTGCGAGTGAAACGAAGCAATCCAAATTGTAACGGCTGAGATTGCCACGCTCGGCTACGCCTCGCTCGCAATGACAGTACTGCCCATTACTCTTTATTACATTGCTGCCATTTTTTCCATAATATCAACAGTACGATTTGAATAGCCCCATTCGTTGTCATACCAGCTGACTATCTTGACAGCTTTTCCCATAGCTATCGTGCAGAGCGAATCAAAAATACTCGAAGCAGGGTCATTAACAATATCACTGCTGACAATCGGCTCATCACAATATGACAGAATGCCTTTCATCGGGCCATCTGCCGCAGCTTTCATTGCTGCATTAACTGCATCAACTGTAACATCTTTCTTAACATTGACAACCAAATCCACAAGACTGCCTACCGGAATCGGTACGCGAACAGCAAAGCCATCCAGTTTGCCAACCAGTTCAGGAATGACCTGACCAATTGCCTTTGCAGCGCCGGTAGTAGTTGGAATCATATTTGCCGCAGCTGCTCTTGCTCTGCGCATATCGCTGTGAATCATATCAGCAACATTCTGGTCGTTAGTGTAAGCGTGAATAGTAGTCATAAGTCCGTTTTCAATTCCAAAGGTATCGTTTAGAACCTTTGCAACCGGTGCAAGACAATTTGTTGTGCAGCTTGCATTCGATACGCAGGCAGCATCCTTTGTCAAATCCTCATCATTAACACCAAGAACTATTGTAGCGTCAATTTTGTCTTTTGCGGGAACACTGAGAATAACTTTTTCAGCTCCGGCTTTGATATGGTCGCCGTAGCCGCCCTTAGCTGATTCTCTTAAGCGGAAAATTCCTGTCGATTCCAATACAACTTTTACTCCCATTTCTTTCCACGGCAGTTCAGCTGGATTTCTGACAGCAAGAACCTTAACGGTTTTGCCGTTAATAATCAAAGCATCATCTTTGGCCTCAACTGTTCCGTTGAATCTGCCCATTACCGTATCATATTTGAACAAATGCGCAAGACTTTTGGCATCTGAAAGGTCGTTAATTGCGACCAGTTCCAAATCACCTGCTCTTTGCATAATAATTCTTGCTACGGCTCTTCCAATTCGGCCGAATCCGTTAATTGCAACCTTTGTCGCCATTTGTAAATCTCCTTTTTCTGTACTAAATGCTCTAAATGCGGTTTTTACCATTTAATTCTGCGCCGAACTCAAATGCGGCGCAAACGAGCTACGTACTTTATTTAGAAGCCGATTAATTGTCAAGTGCTTAATTGGTAGAATTGTGTTTTGAGGCCGGATTTAGCCGTTTTTTCTGATTATTTTAGCGCCAACAGCATTTAGCCGCTTTTCAATTTTTTCGTAGCCGCGGTCAATGTGATAAACCCTCTGAATAACAGTTGTTCCCTCAGCTGCAAGACCAGCAAGAACCAAAGCCGCAGAAGCCCGCAAATCAGAAGCCATTACAGGAGCCGCTATCAGTTTTTTAACGCCAGCTATGATTACAACCGGCCCCTCTTTTCGCAGATTGGCCGCCATTCGATTAAGTTCCGCTACGTGCATAAACCTGTCAGGAAAAACTTTTTCCGTAACAACGCTGTTACCTTCGGCAAGCGATAATAAAACCATAAATTGTGCCTGCAAATCCGTCGGAAATCCTGGATACGGCTGCGTGGTAAAATCACTCGGCTTAACCGGGCAGCTTCGAGTTACAACGCATCCGCCGTTTGCAGCTTCAACTACTGCGCCAATACTTCTTAACTTGTCAACCACCGCCATCATTTCTTCGAGCCGGCAATTTTCGAGTTTTAGTTCACCGCTGGTTACAGCTGCTGCTGCCATAAATGTTCCAGCTTCGATTCTATCGGGACTAACTTCAAATTCAACCGGATGTAATTGCTTAACACCTTCGATAATTAAACGCGGCGAACCAATACCGCTGATTTTAGCTCCCATTTTATTAAGGCAGTTTGCCAAATCAGATATTTCCGGCTCGCACGCAGCCGATTCAATGGTCGTTTTTCCTTTGGCCAGCGTTGCAGCCATTAAAACATTTGCCGTACCAAGAACAGTTGAACCAAACGGGCCGCCAAGAAAAATATCATCACCTTTTAATCCGTGCGGTGCTTCGGCAACTATGTAGCCGTTTTCAAGATGAATTTTTGCGCCGAGCTGCCGCAGACCTCTTATGTGAATATCTACTGGCCTGTCGCCAATTGCACAGCCGCCCGGCATTGAAACACTCACTTTGCCGCAACGAGCGAGCAGCGGCCCAAGTATGCAAATACCGGCTCGCATTCTGCTGACAATTTCGTATTCGCCGATTGTATTTTCAATTACGCTAGAATCAATGCTTAAATCACCGCTGTCGTTTCTTTCGATTTTGCAGCCAAGACTACTGAGTAATTCGCCAAAAACAGAAATATCTGAAAGATTCGGGACTGATTTCAAAGTGGATTTGCCAGCCGCAAGAATCGCAGCAGCCATTATTGGTAAAGATGCGTTCTTCGAGCCGTTTATGCGAACCGAGCCATTAAGCTGAACCGGCCCTTCAATGTGAAATACGTCCATAATATGTTTTCCGTTGACTATTTACCGCTGATTACTTACGATTTTCCCAATTGTCAACTTTTGATATTCAATTGTCAACATTCAATGCTAAAACAATTTATAAACTCTGTTACTGCCGCAGACCTTGTCTACCTGGCCGGATTGGTGCCATTTACCATCTGGCTGATTAGGACATCCTTTGGGAAAAAAGCCCTGTCTAATTCGCCGCTGCGCAGAAACAATATGCCTGCCTATCTGCCTTTTGCCATACTTATTTTCTGGATTTTGCTGGTTTCAGTATTAATTTCAATGTCGGAAAATTTACTACCTGATTTATCCGATTGGCAGCGTGCATTTGCCGACAATTTCATTTTCTGTGTTAGCGCTCTGATACTGATATTATCTACGCTGTTTTCAGTTAATTTTTATTTTGTCGGAAACTTAAAAGGATTCGGCTTAAATCCCAAAACAATAATCAAAGATTTTTTCGCAGCGATGCTCAATTTTATTTCCATCTGGCCAATCACACTTGTTGTTGTAATTTTGACAATGCTAATAGGCCAAATTATCCTCGGCGACAATTTTCAAATACAACAGCACGAAGAACTAAAAACGATAGCAGCATATCAGCAATTATCTCTGAAGATTTTGATTATCGTTACGACAATTTTTGTAGTGCCTGTTTTTGAGGAAATAATATTTCGCGGCTTATTCCAAACGATTATTCGTTCATATTTATCAAAACCATGGCGTTCAATAGCAATAAGCTCAGTTATTTTTGCCATGTTCCACGAAAACCCGGCTCATTGGCCAGCTTTATTTGTGCTTTCAATGTGTATGGGCTATTCGTATGAAAAAAGCGGCTCACTGTTTAGACCGATTTTCATTCATTGCATCTTCAACGCAACCAGCGTAATAGCAACGTTATATCAATAATTCTAAATTTTACGAAAGACCAAGACAATCGGCCATTGAATATAATCCCGGTCTTTTTCCAATTAGCCATTCGGCTGCTCGCAAAGCACCTTGTGCAAAAGTATCTCTGCTGCTGGCAGTATGATTTAATGTCAGCGTTTCGCCGAGCGTACCAAACATCACCGAATGAACACCGGTTATATCGCCAGCTCGTACAGCGTGCATTCCAATCTCACCTTTTTTACGCAGGACTTCTTTGCCGTTTCTGCCGTGTACAAGGCAATCAGGAAATTTTTTGCCGGTTGCATCGCAAATATTTTCAGCCAGCGTTAAAGCTGTTCCGCTTGGCGAATCTTTTTTGAAGCGATGGTGCTGCTCAACTATTTCAATATCGTAATCGGTGCCGAGCATAGAGGCAACTTTGCCAGCCAAAGCAAACATAACATTCATCCCAACGCTCATATTTGTAGCATACAAAATCGGGATTTTTTCGCCGGCATTTTTTAACTGCATTTGCTGCTCATCGGATAAGCCGGTAGTACCCAAAACCAGAGCTGCTGAATTTGTCAGGCAGTAATTGAGTGTATCTTCCATTGCCTGCGGCTGCGAAAAATCTATTACAACATCAGCATCAGCTGGATAAACACTGTCGAGTTTGACATCTATTGGTGATGCGCCTGCCAGTAAACCAGCATCTTTACCAATATCACTGTGTCCTTTTCCCTCGATTGCTGCAATAATATCGAATTTTCCAGCGTCTATAGATAGTGAAAGGATACGTCTGCCCATTCGGCCGGCGGCACCGGAAACTATTAATTTGGGTCTCATTTTGGCTCCTTTTAAGTTTTTATGCTATAACAACCGACAAATATAATCGACTTGATATATTTTACAAGTCCAAAGAATTATTCACTTGATTATGTTGTAAAACTAATGGTAAAATGGTGGTATAAAAGGGGTTGAATAATGAAGCAGAGAACACATTTTCTTGAATCTGATGGAGGTATAAAATGAGTAGAATTATGCTTACAATTTTAATGGTAGCTGGGGTATGTTTTGGTTTGATGTTTTTTGTCGGCTGTGAAAGCGATGCCCAGTCCGGCGCTGCTATAGGCGCATTAGCCGGTGCCGGAGTAGGCCAGCTCGCCGGTCGCAGTCCTGAATCAACGCTAATCGGAGCAGCTGTTGGCGGTGGAGCCGGTTATATGATAGGCAATGAACAGGACAAGAAAAAAGCCGCCGCTGAAAGGCAGCAAATCTATCAGGAAATGAATACTATCACAATCAATGTAACCAACAGCAACGGCTCAATTACGCCGGTCAAGTTGGCAAAGCAAGGCGTTGTTTACATTGGCCCTCGCGGCGAAACTTATACCAACATACCAACTCAGGAACAGTTAAAACAAGCCGGATATGGCTTCTAAAAAATAAGCTGCTGTAAGAAAAAATTGTCAGCTGGGTGGATTGTATATTGAAAATTGAGGCGGCTGGAAAACCACATGGTTTTTCCAGCCGCTTTTTTTCCAACGATAAAACTAACTAATTACAAAACTATTGCTCTTTCTTAAACTGAGCCAGTGCTTGCGGCTCGGCAACTTTGCGATAGCCCATCGCCTTTATAATTTCGAGTACTTCTGTCCAGGTTGGAAACGGTTTTGCGTTTTTCTTTTTGTATTCATTGATAGTCATTAAAAACGTAAATTGCTCATCGTTCATCCGGCCTTCTTCAGCGGCCTTTCGCTCATCGCTTCTGCGTCTTCCGCGGCCACGGCCACGATCCAGCCCCAGCCGTCTATCAACAACGCTTTCACTGCATTCCAAAACCTGTTGTTTTTCCAGTTCACCCATTTGTATTGCTCAGTAAATATTATTTTTTCCGCACAAAATGCAGCCAATGCCCTGAAGCTCCAATCGACAATCAATTCAAATAAAATGACGAAACTTTAATTACTCAAATTCGTCATCAAAAAATTCATCGTCGAAATTATCGTCCTCTTGCTCTGCCACAAAATCATAGAAGTCGTCGTAAACATTCTGTGATTCAATAATGACATTTGCCTCATCAAGAAATTCTTCCGGCACCATTACTGCAATTCCGCTTGCACTTTCCGTCTGTTCATTCTGTTCCCTGAGGACACACGCAACATCATTGACTTTGAGCAAAGATTCATACTCCCTGGCTTGCTCCATATCCTCTGCAAGAATAAGAGTAACAAATTCACGCAATTTGGCTGCGGACTTTTGAGTTTTTTTCGGACGCTTTTCCATTTCATCTTTCCAAATAAAAACTTATACTTCTCAGCTCCATACAAACAGTTTTCAAAATCCCTTACCAAGGCATTCTCGTCAAAATAAAGCAGCCAAATTATTAAAATTTATAACATAGCAACAAAAAATATATCGCAGCAGGCAAAGCTACACAAATATCTGATTTATCTCGTCTGGTTCTATAATTACAAAAATTTAACAATTAAGTACATTTTTATGTTGCAAATCTCACAATTGGATGTAATAACAGCACATCAATGGTATTCTGACATCTACGGATACGGTGTTGGACGATAAAGTTAAACCCTTTTGCATGGAGGATTTTTGTAATGGCAAAAAAGCAGAGAGAATCTTTAATTGTAGCAAGCAAAGTCAAGGCCTACATCAAGAGCAAAAAGATGATGACCGCGTCAGATTCGCTTGAGGCACTCAGTGATGCTGTCTATGGCATACTTGATGCAGCGGTTACCCGTACAAAGGCAAATCGCCGTAGTACAGTTAAGCCGCAAGACTTATAAAGCAAATTTTAGTGGGTTTTGGGTGGGGGCAATAGGCACATTATAGCCGTTATCTATCCTCAAGGCCTACAGTGGTATTTTGCTAAGCTTTAAGCCGTCTGGAACAAATTGAGCTCAATCAGCTACAATTGGTTCTGGGCGGCTTTTTTTCAACTAAATAATAACTATTTTCGGCGTTGCCCTATAAAATCAGAATTTATATGGCTAAAATATGTGTGTTTTGGAAAATTTATTGGACTTACTGTAGCAAAAAGCCCGATTTATAGAGTAAGAATCGCTGTAAACGCTGCTTTTTCGTTGGAATAAGTTTGGATTTCCGTAAACTCTTTCCACCGCAGCTGTTACGTTTCTACAATATAGTTTTTGTAGAGCGAAATCGTTCTAAGGGAGTTTGGCTATTCGTGAAACTTCCTTTTTACAAAGGTATTTGTCTGGTAACTATAGTTTTATGTCTAAATGGATGTGGGCGTTACATGGTAAATAATGAGGCGGAGACAATATGAAAGTATTGATGTTAGGATGGGAGTTTCCGCCATTCATCTCTGGAGGATTGGGCACTGCCTGCTATGGACTCACCAAGGCGATGGATAGTCTTGGAATAAAAGTAACATTTGTTCTGCCGAAAATGGTCGATGCCAATTATGGCGACCACGTCAAGTTACTAAGTCCCGAACCCAATCAATCATCAGAAGAGTTCTTCAAATTAGATGCGTTAAAAAATGTAACTTTCCGTACAATCAGCTCATCACTTCAACCATATCTGACACCAAAACTTTACCACGAAAAAATTGAAGAGCTGCATCTGAAAAAACAAAAAATGAATAGAGTTTTTTCCTGGGAAAACAAAAAACTCTGCGAAAACGATTATGTCTATGAAAACACACCCAAACCAATTTCTACAAACTCAGGCCAGAATTACGATGGTGATATGTACACTGAGGTCAATAATTACGCAGCCATGGCCGTTAAACTGGCTCAAAACGAACAGTTTGATGTAATACACGCTCATGACTGGATGACATATCCGGCTGCTGTAGCAGTAGCATCCGCCACCAACAAACCGCTGGTTGTACACGTACACTCGACAGAATTCGACCGCAGCGGCGAACATGTCAATCAAACGATATACGATATTGAACGAGCTGGCATGCATGCGGCAAATAAAATTATTGCTGTAAGCCATCTAACCAGAAATATAATAATCACCCGATACGGCATCAGCGGCGAAAAAGTCGAGGTTGTACACAATGCAGTAGAACGCAACGGCAATTGGGCCCTAAACAAAAATTTCATTAAAAAAGACGAAAAGATTGTTTTATTTCTCGGCCGAATCACAATGCAGAAAGGACCCGAATATTTTCTGCAGGCAGCTAAAAAAGTATTGGAAGTAATGGACGATGTAAAATTCGTCATGGCCGGCTCAGGAGATATGATGCACAGGACTATCGAAATGGCCGCTGAACTTGGAATTGGCCAAAAAGTCCTGTTCACAGGTTTCCTGCAGGGTGAAGATGTGCAAAAGATATACAAAATGGCTGATATTTATGTTATGCCCTCAGTATCAGAGCCGTTCGGGATAGCTCCGCTGGAAGCACTGGAAAATGATGTACCAGTTATAATAAGCAAACAAAGCGGTGTTTCAGAAGTGCTCACTCATGCACTTAAAGTTGATTTCTGGGACGTAGAAGAAATGGCAAATAAAATTATCGCTGTTCTCAAATATCCGCCACTGCAAATAACATTACGCGATTACGGAAATTTTGAAGTGAGAAAATTACGCTGGAAAGAATCCGCTACCAAATGTGCCAAAATATACCAAGAGGCGTTGGTTTCGGTTTAACTATACTGTTCACGATTGAATTTTCCCGTTTGTACGCGGGTAAGCAGCTTAAAAATAAGCAGTTATGATTTTGTTTGCGGACATTTACTACCCTGAAGGGTATAAATAAATTTTAAATTTTCAGGTGGGATAAAAATAATGGCTTCGATATGTTTCTATTTTCAGGTGCATCAACCTACAAGATTAAAACATTACACAGTTTTCGATAAAAAGGAACACTATTTTGACGACCATAAAAATGGCACCATTTGTAAAAAGGTTGCGGAAAAATGCTACCTTCCTGCAAATCGTCTGCTCCTTGATGTAATAAATAAATTTCAGGGCAAATTCAAAATATCCTATAGCATAACCGGCGTTCTTTTAGAACAGCTTTTCTCATTTTCACCTAAGGTCATAGATACTTTTTGCCAGCTCGCTGAAACCGGATGCGTCGAATTTCTCGCTGAAACATATTACCATAGTTTAAGTTTTTTATATTCACATGATGAATTTATAGAGCAGGTAAACAAACATACAAAAGCCATAGAAACACTTTTCGGACAAAAGCCGAAGGTATTTAGAAATACAGAACTGATATACAATAATGATTTAGCCCAGCTTATTGAATCAATGGGCTGCTTTGATGCAATAATCACCGAAGGCGCAGACCATATCCTCGGCTATCGAAGCCCAAATTTTGTCTATACTCCAAGCGGATGCAGCAAATTGAAACTTTTACTGAAAAACTATTCGCTCAGTGATGATGTTGCGTTCAGATTTTCAAATCGCAACTGGGCACAATGGCCGCTGACAGCAGATAAATTTGCACGCTGGATAAACAAAGTCAATGGAAATGGTAATGTTGTCAATCTGTTTATGGATTATGAAACATTCGGTGAACATCAATGGGAAAACACAGGCATATTTGAGTTTATGAAACATTTACCAGAAGAGATTTTAAGACATCCCGACAATAATTTCAAAACGCCAAGCGAAGTGGCCGAGTCCTACCCGTCAATGGATACGGTTGACGTACCGCATCTGATTAGCTGGGCGGATACAGAAAGAGACCTTTCTGCGTGGCTTGGAAACGCAATGCAATCCAACGCAATCCATGAGCTATATCGATTGGAAAAAAAGGTGAAAAATTTCAGCGACGATAAGCTGCTCTCAGATTGGCGGAAGCTGCAAACATCTGACCACTTCTATTATATGTGTACGAAATATTTTGCTGATGGCGATGTGCATAAATACTTCAATCCTTATGACTCGCCCTACGATTCTTACATTAACTTTATGAATGTGCTGGGCAACCTTCAGAAGCGTTGTTCCAAAAAAGAAGATACAGTTTGCCCTGTCTAATCGTATGCTATCTTACATTAGCCACTTTTTTAAGAGTAAAACTTTGCCTGCAATTCAAACTGACAATAACATCAATACTTCTTTAGAAATCATCAACAATTCCGCTGGAGATTTGCTGAATAAAGAGTGGCTTCTCACAAATAATCGTGGTGGATACGCATCATCCACAGTCGTCGGTTGCAATACAAGAAGATACCACGGCTTATTAATCGGCTCTCCAAATCCTCCAGCTAACCGGATAATGGCACTGGGCAACTTGCTTGAAACAATCCAAACCGGCAGCGAAACATTTAATCTTAGCACCTTTGAATTTGATAATGGATTTTATCCCGAAGGATTTGTCTGCATAAAACAATTCCGCAAAGATATTGGCGTGCATTTCGACTATGAGTTCGGAAAATTCCAACTCACCAAATCCATATACCTTTTGCACAACAGTGATACAGTTGCCATAACTTATGATTTTAAGAACATTGATGAAGAGCTTAAATTTTCACTGCGGCCTCTAATTGGTTTGCGGGATTTTCACCAGCTCCAAAAATCTTATGTCAAATTATCCGCAACCGATTTCAATAACGATTTAGTGATTCGCTGCAATGAGGATGAAAGCTGCAAATTATTCTTGAATTGCCCCGATGCAAATTTCCAAAAGGATGAGCAATGGTGGTTTAATTTTGTATATCGCAGCGACAGGCAAAGGGGTCAGGATTTCAAAGAAGACCTCTGGTCGCCGGGAATTTTTAACTACAATATAAATTCGCCAGCAAAAATCGTTTTCATTGCTTCATTAAATCCAATCGAAAATTTCAAGCTTCAAAATGCCATTGAAGATTTATGTAAGCACGAAGAAAATATAAAACAAAATATAAAATGCAATGTGCAAGATGCAAAATATGAAACGCTTTGTCTGGCCGCTGACCAGTTTATCGTAAATCGAGTTACGAACGACGAGTTACGAGCGACGGTTTTGGCCGGCTTTCCATGGTTTATGGATTGGGGAAGAGATGCCTTTATAGCTCTTCCGGGACTGCTTTTGGAAACAGGCAGATTCGATGAGGCAAAATCTGTGCTTACAACATTTGCCGCACATGCGGAAGATGGAATGATTCCAAATCGTTTTGATGATAGAACAAGTGAATTACATTTCAACAGCGTTGATGCTTCTCTATGGTTTATCAATGCAGCCTTTCAATATGTGGCGGCTACAAGCGATGGCGAAACTTTTTATAAAAAACTTTTGCCGGTAATTATTGAAATTGTAAATGCTTATTACGAGGGAACAAAATTCGGAATTTGCGGCGATTGCGATGGCCTAATAACTGCGGGCAATAAAGAAACTCAGTTAACCTGGATGGATGCAAAATATAATGGTATAGCTTTTACGCCTCGATACGGAAAATCAGTTGAAATCAACGCCCTTTGGTACAATGCACTTTGCCGCCTATCATCTATCAGTTGCAAAACGCCGGTAGGTTTAAATCAACTCGCCGAAAATTTCCGCAAATTATTCTGGAATGAAACAACCGGCTATTTAAACGATTGCATTTTGCCGGACGGCTCTGTCGATTCATCACTTCGGCCAAACCAGATTTTCGCTGTCTCGCTCCCATTTTCGCCTTTAACAATTGAGCAGCAAAAGGCGGTTGTTGATACAGTTGAAAAAACCCTTTTAACGCCCTACGGCCTTAGAACTCTAACCGCTACTGACCCAAGATACAAAGGTACCTGCATAGGCAATCAGCTCCAGCGAGATAGTGCTTATCATCAGGGGACTGTCTGGCCATATTTAATGGGAGCATTTGTTCAGGCGTATCTGAAGGCAAATAAATTCAGCAAAAAAAGTAAAACAAAAGCCGCTGCTTTTATCGAGCCGTTAATGCAGCATTTAACAAACGATGGCTGTATTGGCAGCGTATCGGAAATATTCGATGGCGATTTTCCTCACAAGCCAAGGGGCTGTTTCGCCCAGGCGTGGAGCGTCGCTGAACTTATAAGGGCTTATCGCATAATAACAAAAGATTAATATTATGCGTTATTATCAAGAGCGGTTTTAACTTCGCCCACAAACGCTGAAACATCAGCGAGCATTTTTTCTTTATTTTCAATATTGGCCTCAATAAATCCCACTATTTTCGATCCGATTATAACGCCATCGGCTCCGGCTGATGCAATAGTCGCAGCGTGCTGAGCAGTGCTAATACCAAAGCCAACACAAATCGGAACGTCTGTTAATCCTTTTAATCGGCCAATCAATTCTCCTATATGGCCGGACAGTTGTTTTCTGCTGCCAGTAACACCCAAAAGAGAAACCGTATAAATAAAACCGGTGGTTTTCGAGGCAATCAATTTCATTCTCTCTTCGCTGGTGTTAGGCGTTACCATAAAAACAGTATCAAGACCAGCTGACTTTGCAAATCCATCAATTTCGTTAGCATCATCAACACTCAAATCAGCAATTAGAACACTATTTACGCCTGCCTGATGGAAATCGTTGAAGAATTTTTCAGTTCCATACTGATAAATAAGGTTGTAATACATCAACAAACCAATGGGAATATCTTTGTAATCTTTGACCTTCTTTATAAATTCGAGTGCCTTTTTTACAGTCATACCATTACATAGGGAGCGAATGTCCGCCTTTTGAATTGTCGGACCGTCAGCAATGGGGTCGGAAAAAGGAATACCCAATTCCAGAATATCAGCTCCCGCATCGATAGCTGCTTTGACAACTTCAAAACTCGTATCAAAAGCAGGGTCTCCGATAACAAAAAACGGAATCAATGCTGCTCTTTTTAATTCGGAAAAAACCTGTTTATATGTCTTCATTTATCGTTCCTTACTTCAATGGCCGGCATTTTTCAACAATTGAAACATCCTTATCGCCTCTGCCGGAAAGATTTACTACCACAACCGTATCAGAAGGTAATTTACCCGACTGGCTAATTACATAAGCCAAAGCGTGCGAACTCTCGAGAGCCGGAATTATTCCCTCTTTTTTTGTCAGCAACGCAAAGGCATCGAGCACTTCGGCATCTTCCGCAGCTACATATTTCGCTCTGCCGCTGTCTTTTAGCATACAGTGTTCCGGGCCAACAGCCGCATAATCCAAACCGGCACTTACTGATTCAGTTTCATAAACTTGTCCTTCTTTATCCTGCAGGAGATACGCCTTTGCTCCGTGCAAAATGCCAACCTTTCCAACTACAAGCGTAGCAGCATGTTTTCCACTGGCCACACTTTTTCCGCCAGCTTCGACACCAACCAGCTTTACTTTTTCATCATCCATAAAGCCGGAAAAAATACCTATCGCATTACTTCCGCCGCCGACACAGGCAACCACCACATCCGGCAATCGGCCGATTTGGTCGAGACACTGGCTTCTGGCTTCTGTGCCAATGCAGGTTTGAAAATGTTTTACTATTGTCGGATACGGATGCGGGCCACAGGCCGAGCCAAAAAGATAAAACGTATCGGACACATGAGCCGTCCAGTATCGCAGGGCATCATTGATAGCATCTTTTAGCGTACCTGTTCCACCTTCAACAGCAATTACTTCGGCTCCGCAAAGTTTCATTTTATGGACGTTGACGCTTTGACGTTCAATATCGGTTACGCCCATAAAGATTTTCGTTTCCATTCCGAATAATGCGCCAATCATCGCCGTGGCCAGGCCGTGTTGGCCGGCACCGGTTTCAGCAATCAATTTGGTTTTGCCCATATATTTGGCTAACAGACCCTGACCAAGCGTATTGTTTACTTTGTGCGCTCCGCCATGAAGCAGGTCTTCACGTTTTATGTAAACCTTGAATCCGACATATTCACTGAATCTTTTTGCATAGTAAAGCGGAGTTGGCCTGCCTGCATAATTTTTTGAAAGCTCGGCAAGTTCAGCAACGAAACCATCATCCTTATAGAAACGATAAAATTCTCGCTCCAATTCTTCGAGAACCGGAATCAAAACTTCCGGCACATAAAATCCGCCGTAATCGCCAAATCTGCCTTTATATTTCATAATTCATTCCTCATTCAACGCTTGGCATAAATCCGAATATAAAATTTCGAATTCATCCTCTCAAATGTCGTATATTTTCAAATAATTCCTTCATTTTTTTGTGGTCTTTTTTTCCCGGCTCAGATTCAATACCGCTGCAAACATCAATTCCATAAACTCCGAGTTTGACAGCTTCTGCCGCATTATCAGCATTGATTCCGCCAGCCAGAAAAATCCGCTTGGTAATATCGCCTATAATATTCCAGTCGAATTTTATTCCTGTTCCGCCGTATTTTTCCGGATGAAATGCGTCGAGCAAAATGGCATCGGTGAAATAGTTGTCTGCTTTTTCAATATCAGCTTCATCTTTTACTCGCAGTGCCTTCATAGTCTTGACATTAACCGAAAGAAATGAACGGCAAAATTCGGGGCTTTCATCGCCATGCAGTTGTATCCAATTTAATTTGCACTGGTGTCTGATTTTACAAATTTCTTCAAACTCCGCATTTACAAACACTCCGGCAATATCAACAAAAGCCGGCAATTTTGCTATTAATTCTGTAGCTTTTTGCGGTGTAATGTATCTTGAACTTTTCGAATAAAAATTGAATCCCAGCAAATCGGCACCCATATCCAGCGCCGCAGCTGCATCTTCATAATTTGTAAGTCCGCAAATTTTAACTTTTACTATCAACATAAGAAATTAAAAACTTAAAGCTAAAAACTGAAAACTATAACTAAAAATTTAAAAGTTTTGAATTTTAAACTATGGTTTTGCATTTTGAGTTTTACACTTTATTCGAGATTTCTATTAATTTTTCCAGACAGGCATATGCTGCCCCGCTTTTTATTGAATCATCTGCGATTTTAATGCCTTTTTCAAAATCTTCCGCAAGGCCTCCCGCAATTATCGCAGCCGCTGCATTCAAAATAACAATATCTCTGCAATGGCCACTGTCTTTACCTGTTAGAATAGCCCTTGCAAGCTCAGCACTGCTTCTAACATCAGTTACTTTTAGTTTTTCAGCGGCAACCATCTCAATACCAAAATCTTTGGGATTTAGTTCGCTGGTTGTGATTTTATCTTCTTTGAGCTGCACAATTTTAGTAACGCCAGCGGTGCTTATTTCATCAAGACCATTGCTATGCACGACCATCGCATAACGAGTTCCCAGCACTTTGAGAGCTTCGGCCATCATTTGCATTAGTCCTTCCTCTGCCACCCCCAACACCAAAGCTGCTGCACCAGCTGGATTAGTCAAAGGCCCTAAAATATTAAATACCGTCCTAAAGCCAAGCCCTTTTCGTATCGGCTGAACATGCTTCATTGCCGGATGGAACATAGGCGCAAACATAAATCCGACATGTGCTTTTTCTATGCACTCGGCTACAACTTCAGGCCCCGGAGCGATATTAACACCAAGCTCAGCGAGAACATCCGCCGAACCGCATTTACTGGTAATCGCACGATTGCCATGCTTAGCAATATAAACCCCTGCCCCAGCTGCAACAAAAGCAGAAACAGTCGAAACATTAAAAGTTTTAACCGCTGCACCGCCCGTCCCAACAATATCCACTAAATTTTCAATGCCGGTTTCAACTTTAAGACAATGATTTCGCATAGATTTAGCAAAGCCAGCCAATTCCGCAGCAGTTACACCTTTGCTTCGCATCGCTGTGAGAAAAGCTGCAATTTGAATCTCGCTTACTTCGCCTCCGAAAACAATATCCAATAGCTGTTCGGCCTTTTCAAAACTCAAATTTTTGCCGGAAAATAACGTTTCAATATATTCGGTTATTAGAATCATTTTTAATCCCAACTTTTATTTTTTATATTGTTCTGCAATCGATAAAACATTTTCAATTAATTTGCCGCCAGCCGGAGTCAAAATACTTTCCGGATGAAATTGCACACCAAATATTGGCAGCTCTTTATGGCGAACAGCCATAACAACCCCATCAAATTCAGCTGTTTTTTCAAGACAATCCGGCAATTCGAGGGCACACAAACTATGGTATCTTCCAGCTTGTAGCGGGTTTTCAACGCCGGCAAATATATCTTTCTGGTTGTGCGTGATTCGCGATGGTTTGCCGTGCATTGGCTTTGGTGCGTGGCCGACTTTTCCGCCGAAATACTGCACAATTATCTGATGGCCGAGACAAACACCAAATATCGGCAGTTTATCCTTGAAATAATCCACAGCCAAAAGCGAAACACCGGCACCATCCGGCGAACCAGGCCCAGGTGAAATCAAAAGTAAATCCGGCTTAAATTCATCAGCTACAATCTTCAATTCTTCAAGCTCAGTATCAGCTCGATAAACTTTTGCCTTACAATTACGCTTACAAAAATCATCGACAAGATTGTATGTGAACGAATCGAAATTATCGATGAACAGAATTTTTCTTGTTTTTGTTTCCATAAAATTTCGCCCTGTTATTGTCCTCTAACCGCACGCAGGCAGGAATTCGCTTTATGCTCGGTTTCTTCAAATTCGGTTTTCGGCACACTGTCATGAACAATGCCGGCTCCGACCCGAATATAAGCCATATGGTCTTTGACCTGCAAACTCCTGATTGTAATACAGCTGTCAAACTGGCCGTCAACTGTCAAATAGCAAACAGCTCCGCCGTAATAGCCGCGTTTGGTTTTTTCAAAAGTACGTATCAGTTTCATCGCTTCAATTTTTGGAGCTCCGGTTAACGTTCCCATATTCATCGTAGCGAGATAAGCACTTAACGCATCGAGTTCATCGGCAAGTGTACCTTTGACATTACTGACAAGGTGCTGAACCGAAGCATATTTTTCAACCGTCAGCAATTCAGTAACTATTCTGCTTCCGGGCTTTGCCACACGAGCAATATCATTTCTCGCCAAATCAACCAGCATCATATGCTCAGCGAGTTCCTTTCGGTCAAGTTTTAGTTCGGCTTCGTATCTGAAATCCGTATCTTCATCGATTTTATCTCCGATTTTCCCTCTCGGCTTTGTGCCGGCGATTGGCCGAATTTCCACATTACGATTTTCAGTTCCGCTGACCCGCAGATTTAATTCAGGACTGGAACCAAGAAGAATTGTATTTTCGGTATTCAGATAGAACATATACGGCGACGGATTCAAAGCCCTTAGCCGTTTATAAACATCAAGCGGCTCATCGGCAAATGGCTCCATTTTCGTTCGGCTCAAAACCACCTGGAAAATATCACCGTCAATAATGTGCTGCTTGGCTGAATTGACAATTTTTTCATATTCGCCCTGCTCAGTATCAGTTGAAGCAGCCGGAAGTTTACCGGAAAATTTAGCTGGTTTTGGTATTTCAGATTTTGAGATATTGAAATAATAATCAAAACATTCTTCGGCTTCGTCTATTGCCTTCTGACAATTCTCATCTGTGATAATGCAATTTACAACAGCATAGCCATCTCCGCTTTCGTGGTCATAAAGAAATATATTATCCGCAAAATAAAGTTCGTAGTCGGGATTGCCGAGCAAATCGTCATTATTTTGCGGCAGCTTTTCAAACTGGTCTATAAAATCGTAGCTGATAGCTCCCAATAATCCGCAGGTTACTCTAAACGGCTTGCTCGCCAAGCTAAAAGCAAATGCCACTGCTCGAAGAACATCCATCTGATTAGTCGCTTTAAGGCGTGCCTGTTCATCGAGCTTCGTCGCTCGTTGCTCGTTGCCCGTTACTCGTATTTTTCCGGTTATGGCTTCTTCGCCAAATGAAATCGTTTCACAGAATGCGAATCTATCTTTAAGTGTAGATAAATATCTCAACATCCGCTTTCCGGTAACGCTTAGTGCTTTGATAGTAAAGTCGGCTCCGGTTCCGGTAAGATAAAGAGCCGGACTGGCTGTACCAAAGGTCAACGCACTGCTTCCAGACAAATACTCCCTTGATTCAAACAGGCAGCAGTTTTTCGCCCTGCCGTAATCGCTGAGCCGTGCAAAAAAATCAACTGGCTCACCCATTTCGATTTTTTTGACAATCGGCACAATCTGGCCTGCTTTGGCCTCTGATATTATTTTTTTATAATCATCCATATTTATTACTATCTATCTATTAAGAGTTAATAAGTTACAAACCCTAATTATTATTCGCAAATGGCTCCAAATACAAATAAAAAAAAAGAGCAACCTATCTTTCCGACAGGACGCTCGCTCTACAAATTCAATATTTTTTCTAAGCAAACTAATGCACACCCGTCGGTTTTATCCTTCGGGCCACCACCAGCAATTAGTATTTATGCGATTAATTTGCCTCATAACAACTGTATTAGAGCAAAATAATCCCTTTTTGTCAAGTATAATCCAACAAACAGTTGACAAAAAACCGATTTACACATACGATGAAGCCCCAGTTGGATTTCGCATTCGCTATCAGAAAAACTTACTTTGTTAGATGCCAATTGGCCAAAGGTTTTATAAAAAAGTGAAAGTCTTAGTTTGTATTCCCGCTCGTTACGGCTCGACACGATTCGCTGGGAAAGTTCTCGCGAGAGAAACCGGCAAGTTCCTCATTCAACACACTTGGGAAAAGGCCTGCGGTGCAAAACTCGCTGATAGAGTAATCATTGCAGCTGACGATGAAAAAGTTATTACTGCTGCAAAATCATTTGGCGCAAAGTGCATTTTAACATCAACTGAACATCAAAGCGGCACCGACCGCATCGCCGAAGCTGTAAAAAATATCGATTGTGATATTGTGGTAAATCTTCAAGCCGATGAGCCGGAAATCGAGCCGGAAAACATTGATAAAGTGGCAAAACTTTTGCTCGAAAATCCAAATGAACAAATGGCTACGCTCGCTGCTGAATTTGAAACAGCAGAACAAATCGCCAATCCGAATATTGTAAAGGTGGTTGTTACGAATCACGGGTTACGAGCCACGAGTCACGGCCTCATAAAAGCGATTTACTTTTCACGTTCTGTCATACCTTATAATAGAGACAAAGCCGGCATAGGCGATATTAGCCAATATCTGCGACACGTTGGAATTTACGCTTACCGCAAGGATTTCCTTTTGAAATTTACAGCTCTTGAGCAGACACCGCTGGAAAAAATCGAAAAACTTGAACAGTTGCGAGCAGTTGAAAATGGATTTGGCATATTGGTCGGCAAAATCAAGCACACCTGCGATGGAATTGACACGCCGCAGCAATACGCAGAATTCGTAAAAAAGTATAAAAAAGGACAAAAACAAAAATAACCATCTGTCATTCCTGCGGAAGCAGGAATCCAGAAAGTTTTTATTTTAGCCACAGAGAACACAGAGAAAAGTAAAATAATGACAGACGAGGAAATAAAACTAGCTTTGGAAGTGATAAATACTGCTTTAGTGCTGGCTAGCACTCTTGCAATTGTAACCACCTCGATTATTGCTATATGTGGCATCAATGTTTGGCGAAAGGAATTTCAGGGTAAGCGAAAAATCGAACTTGCAGAAGAAGTTTTAGTCCTTTTTTACGAAGCGAGAGATGCAATTTCAGAAATACTAAGCTTCTCAAAATACCAAGATGAAGGTTCTATAAGAAAACCTCAAGAAGATGAAACATCAAGTCAAAAACAAGTTCGAGATCGTGCTTACATAGTAAATGAACGACTTAATAAGAGGAAAGAAGTTTTTAATAAACTTCGTTCCAAACATTATCAATTTATAGCAAGATTTGGGAATAAGAACGCAAAGCCCTTTGAAGATATTAAGCATATAGTTACTGACATACAAATCTCTGCAAGAATTCGTAGTAGCAGAAGTACAAAGGAAGCTACTCAAGGGGAAAAAAGATGGCGACACGTAATCTGGGGCAGAGGTGAAAACAATCCCACTCTGTCTCAATTAGAGAGTGTAATTTCGGACATAGAAGCAATTTATCAACGTATTATCAAGGAAAAAAACAGGAAAATTTATGTCAAATGAAAATGAGCTATTAGCTTCGGTGAGCGATGTTTCAACGGAAAGTGAATTCTTTTCGCCAATACCAGCCGGCTACAAAAAAGGCAAAACCCGCTATTGCTTCGTCTTGGGAACGGTAATGAGCGGACTGGGAAAAGGGATACTCTCATCGTGTCTCGCTCTGCTTATGCAGAACAAGGGCTTGAAAATTGCGCCGATTAAACTCGAGGGCTATCTTAATATAGATTCCGGCACGCTAAACCCCTTCCGTCATGGCGAAGTATTTGTGCTCGACGATGGTATGGAATGCGATATGGATTTGGGCACCTATGAAAGAATGCTAAACCAGAATCTAAGCGGAGCAAATTTCGCCACAAGCGGCCAAATATTCAGGGCTGTACTCGACAAAGAACGCCACGGCGATTATCTCGGCAGAGATGTCCAGATGATTCCGCACGTAACCGGAGAAGTAAAACTAAAACTTAGAAAACTGGCAATGCAAACCGATGCCGATATTGTGTTCGTGGAAATCGGCGGAACAGTCGGCGATCTGGAAAACGCATATTACATTGAGGCAATGCGGGAACTGGCCTACGAAGAAGGGCCAAAAAGCTGCTGTTTTATAGCTCTAACGTACATACTCGAACCAAAAGTGCTCGGCGAACAAAAATCAAAAGCCGCTCAGCTCGGCATAAAACAGATTATGCGATGCGGTGTTCAGCCCGACATAATCGCCTGCCGAGCAAGCAATCCGGTAAACATAAAAGCGAGACAAAAAATCAGCATCTACAGCAACGTACCCGTAGAAAGAGTTATATCTATGCCGGATTCATCGAGCATTTATATGATACCTGCAATGCTCAAAGACTGCGGACTGGATTTCGAGGTCGCTCGCCTGCTCAATATAGAAGACAGAATCAGTCTTAGAAATGAACGCAAACAATGGCTCAAGTGGTGTGATTTCACAGATAAAATCGGCCAGGAAAAACACGAAATAACAATTGGCATTACCGGCAAATACACATCCGTTCGCGATAGTTACGCTTCAATAATAAATGCCCTGGAGCATTCGGGAATTGTGCTCGGCTGCAAAGTAAAAATCAAATGGATTGAAACAACCAACATTACCGACAAAACAGCCGCTGAACATCTCTCTGATGTTGACGGAATTATCGTGCCCGGCGGATTCGGCACACGCGGCGCAGAAGGAAAAATCGCCTGCGTAAAATACGTCAGAGAAAATAATATTCCCTATCTTGGAATATGTTTCGGATTCCAGATGGCTGTTATAGAATTTGCACGCAATGTCTGCGGATTGAAAAACGCCAACAGTACTGAAATCGAGCCAGATTGCACCCAGCCGGTTATTAACATATTGCCTGAACAAAAAAAGATTGAAGGGCTCGGCGGAAATATGCGGCTCGGCGGTCGCGACATTGAAATAAAGCCGCAAACATTTACACATAAACTCTTCAATAAATCAGAGATGGTCAGAATGCGATTCCGTCATCGTTACGAAGTTGACCCGAAATACATTGAGCAACTCGAAGAAGCAGGAATGCTCTTTTCCGGCAAAGCTCCCGAACATCCGATTATGCAGATTCTGGAAATTCCTAAGCATCCGTTCTTTATTGGAACCCAGGCACATCCGTGCTTGACTTCTCGGCCATTGAAAACGCAGCCAATGTTCGTTGGCCTTGTGGCAGCTGCAATGCGGAAACATTATCCAAATGAAAACATGCCTGATTGCATAGAAGCTGTACGGAAAGTGTGTAATCGTAATGATTGACATTAAACTACAAAAGTTCGTTACGTGGTGTTGTTTTCGATAGATAATTTCTACTTTTCAAAAACACGTGCCCTCTGTCATTCCCGCGAAAGTGGGAATCCAAGAACGCACAAAATCTGAATTCCGAATTAAGTCTGGAATAATGGAACCGAAATGCTAAGACATGATTATATGGATTCTAATCCGTAATCGACCATTCCAGAAACGGCTTTGAGATTTCAGTTATTACATCATCGGACATTTCATCTCGGCCATCACCTACAGCCCTGAAATAAACATCTACTTTGATGTATGGGCATCCCTTATAAACATACCTTCTCGATGTTCTACCGGACAGGCCTCCTTCGATCGTGAATACCTTAAGAAGCTCACCACGTGTCATTCCTGATTGAATAGTTTGACTACGTTTTATGCATTCACTTATCCAGTCCGTGTAATTCAGAGAGCTTTGTTGTTTAGTATTTACCTCTTTTAATCCTTCCAAATTTTTCTTAAGTTCATCGATTTGGAGTTTTAGTTCTTCATTTTCATGTTGGAGTCGCACCGTTTCTTCAAAAAGAAATTTAGTTAAACTATCATCTGAATCTGGCTTTGATTGCAAAGCTTCTTTTTCGTTGAGACATTTTTCCAGCTGCTGCTGACTTTTGAGGATTGTTTTATCTTTTTTTACTAAATCTTTTTTCAGCTGAATATTTTGAGCAGCTACAAGTCGGCTCTGTTTGGGATTAGAAATGTTCTGCTCCTGACAACCGGCTATTACCAAAAACAAAGCAACGCTAATTCCAAGAACGATAGTTTTTTTAGCAAACTTTTTCATTTTTTATCCCTTCAGAATTTTCAATGGTTAAACCATTTGTAATTATCCCATATTTCCCAGAACAATCAAGGCAGCCATTAAAAATATATCCCTTGATTTGCAGCTGAAACCAAATATAGTAAAAAACAGAAATCATATCTTTTTACAGGCAGGAAACAGATTATGCGTATAGGAATAATGGGTGCGATGGACGAGGAAGTCGCTTTAATTTTAAGCGATATGGAAAATATCCGTTCGGAGAAAATTGGAATCAGAACCTACCACAGCGGCTCGCTTTACGATAAAGATGTTGTTCTGGCGGTTTCCGGCTGGGGCAAAGTGGCTTCAGCTTCGACAGCAACGGCAATGCTCATTGGCTACAGCGTAGAAACCATTATCTTTTCCGGAGTTGCAGGAGCCGCTTGCGATGAGCTTAATATTGGTGATATTGTTATAGCTTCCCAGCTGGTTCAGCACGACCTCGATGCCAGCCCGATATTTCCAAAATACCAGGTTCCGCTGCTTGGGATTTCACATTTCAAAACAGATGCAAAATTAAAAAAAGCTGCAATTTCAGCTGCCGAAAATTTTGCATCAAATGAAATTTCCAGCCACATAGACAGTAATACCCTCTCTGAATTCGCAATCACGAAACCAAAAGTATATGAAGGACTCATCGCAAGCGGAGATAAATTTATTTCAAGCTGCGAAGCACTTGCTGAAATAAAAAAAGATTTTCCCGATTTGAAATGCGTTGAAATGGAAGGAGCAGCTGTGGCACAGATTTGCTATGAACACAATGTACCATTGACAGTTGTGAGGGTAATTTCCGACAAGGCCGACAGCAATGCGGAAATAAATTTTCCGCTGTTCATTTCAAAAGTGGCAAGCCAGTATTCACGCGGAATTATTTGTAATCTGCTCGACAGAATCTAAAAAACTTTATGAGCATAACCGAAAAAATAAAACAAAAAGCTCTTCGGTTGGGCTTTGATTTGGTTGGGATTACTGATGCTGCTGCGGTAAACACTGAGCAAACCGAATTGCTGGCCGACTGGCTGAACTGCGGATACGCCGGTGAAATGGATTATATGCACAGAAATTTCCAAAAACGAATCAATCCATCTGAACTTATGAAAAATGCCCACTCGATAATATGCGTCGGGCTGAATTACACACCTAAAAAAATAAAAACGAATTCACAAAATTCCCCTGCAACCGGCAAGGTGGCAAATTATGCGCAGTATGAAGATTATCATCCTTTTATAAAAAAGCAGCTTTTTAAATTAGCTGACTTCATAAAATCACTAACCAAAGAAAATTTGAAATTTAAAATTTGCGTTGATTCCGCCCCGCTCGCGGAAAGAGCAATTGCTGCGAGAGCCGGCCTCGGTTTTATCGGAAAAAATCATACACTAATAAATCCTGAATTTGGCTGCCAGATATTACTCGGCGAAATAATCACCACATTAGAATTGGAAATCGACGAACCAATTGCAAACAGCTGCTGCGATTGCGATAAATGTATCACCTCCTGTCCAACAGGGGCACTATCAGCCGATGGCAAATTCGATGCAACCAAATGTATCAGCTATTTAACAATCGAATACAAAGGTGAAATCCATCCGAATTTGGCTGCGAAAATCGGCGACCATATTTTCGGTTGCGACGAATGTATTATGGCTTGTCCCTATCAAAAAAATGCGACAGTTTGTAAAAACAAAGAATTCAAATTTCATAGCGACAGGGCAAAATTAGATTTACAGGAAATTCTAGATTTGAGCGAAGAAGAATTCAAAATCAGATTTGCCAATTCGGCCTTCGAGCGTTCAGGCCTTACCCGACTAAAAAGAAATGCAAAAATCTGCCTTGAGAATTTTCAGAAAAAGAAATAATTACGGGGCGAGGAAAACATCCGATTCACACGTTGGCACTTCGACACCTCTATAAGTATTTGTGTCTCGCAGTGTGAATATGTCATCTTCGGAAAGGCCGACTCTGCGGACTTTGATAAATTTAACACTTCCATCGCCAAATAAAACATTTTGTCCGCGACGTTCGTGATTGATACTGTTGGAAGTGGATAATTTTTTGTTCAGCTTAAGATTTAATGATTCGGTGTAAAGAGGAAGAGTTTCAAAAAGAGGATTCAAATCGGCCATTAAAACCTTTCGGGAGGATGAATCTGCGTCTTTGGAGTCGTTACATCTTATTCTAAAACTGTAGGCCACATTTTTTCGAGATGGAAAATCATTGTAGTATTTCAATTGTGAATCGCTAAGTTTGGCTAATCTGGCGTGGCCGCTGCCGGGACAAACAAAATCATTTCTATCTGCGTAATCGCCTTTTACCAGCAGCCACAAATGACGTGTATTGGATTGATTTTCCTTACCATTGTATCCGACTTTCCACCACGGCTGGCCAGCGGTTGTTGCTACTGCGGGCATCCGGCCGTCATTATCAGAACTGTATTGGCCAAAACCATCGAAAATACTCGAAAGCTGCATTTGGCATTGCTGCTGATTTGATTTTTGACGGGCATAATTAGTCGTAACATTGAATGCGGTAAACAAAATAGTTCCAGCAACCATAAAAACCGCAGCAGTTGCAAATCTCCGCCCCATATTAAGCCAAAAACCGCCGGCGGAAATTTTCTTTTTCTGCTCAGTTGCAAGTAACTGCTCAAGCTCAAGCTGACTGGAACGGGCGGCATTATTCAATCGCCAAATCGTGCCTTCAACCAATTCGTCAGGACAGGACTCAATCGAGGAACTATCCAGCGGGGCCAAAGCCGCCTTAAATTTGGAGTAAACACCAGCGGCCTCTTCGTTGGAAGATATTAAATCCCTGGCTCGGGAAGACTCTTCTGGAGAAGTCAAACCGATACAATAATCAAACAATAATTCGTTTTGTGCATTACTCAACGGGCTCATCTGTCTTTTTTACTCCCAACTGAAGCTGTCCACTCTTTGGCAAAATAGCCAACGGCGGTGTGCAGCCGACTCTTAACCGTTCCCATAGGTATACTCAAAATGTCCGTCATTTGTTTGTAAGAAAGTTTGTTAAAATAAGCCAAAATCAGGATTTCTCGCAAATTTTCCGGCATATTCGCTATAATCTGCCTGACATACGAGGCAGTTTCGCTTCTTTGCAGCTCATTGAGAGGCGTTTGCGAATCATTATCAGTTAAGCCGCTCAAAACCTCATCCATCGACATTTCCTGATTTTCAGCTATGCTGCCCACCGAAATAGCAGCTGTTCTCTGCTGCTTGCGAAGTGCATCTTTCGCTTTATTGGCGGCTATTGTGAACAGCCACGGCCGAAGCGGACGACTATTGTCAAAACTGCTGCGGCTGTTAAAAAGCTGCAAAAATGTTTCCTGAAAAACATCTTCGAGCAGGTCGCGGTTATTCAAAAAACGCCTTAAAAACATATAAAGGCCGTCTTTATAACGGCTTACAATCTCACGAAAAGCCGCCTCATCGCCGTCTCCATAGCGAATGAGAAGTTCGGCATCAGTTTGTTTATCATTAACAGGTTTCATCATTAAACCCTATCTGCAGCGATATTAATCGCAAACATTATAAGTTATTAGTAATCGCGTTGAAACCCTTATTAGCAGAAATTGTCGGTTCCCGCACTGCTAATAAGGCCGGAGAAATTATATGGAGACGAAGGGAATCGAACCCTCATTCCCGCGATGCGACCGCGGTGTGCTCCCGTTACACCACGTCCCCATTTGGGAGTGTGCGGATTTGGACATGAAACTTCTAATTATAAGTTTTTTTGTTTTCATAACTACCAACCCCGGCTCAAAGCCCAGGGATTCACTGGATAATTTCATCCACAGATTGAAATCTGTACAATTGCAACAAAATATTAAAAATGCCACTTTTCATAGCAAAGTATATTTTCCAATGGCTGACAATCATGCTGCTTTGGTTCGTCAGCCGAATAGCCGATAGCCATTAGCTCTATTATAGCAATGTTTTTGGGAATACCCAGTATTATTCTGACTTTTTCTGTATCAAACGAGCCGAGCCAGCAGCTGCCAAGCCCAAGCTCTGTTGCCTGCAAACAAATATGCTCAAGGGCTATTGCAACATCAATAGCTGCGATTGGCTGGCCGCATTTCATCACATAATCACTGTTACTGCAAGCCGTTATAATTAAACCGGCCTTTTCAAAAACTTCCGGCTTATTGGTCGTAGCGGCAAGTTGAGCTTTTATTTTTTTATCCGTAACAGCCACAAATCGCCAATCCTGCATATTTTTTGCAGACGGCGCCAGCCGGGCAGCTTCAAAAATTTTATCGAGCTTAGTCGGCTCAACCGCCCTGTCCTGATACGCTCTGCACGAATATCTCTTGCGAATAATTTCAAGCAATTCCATAAAAACACCTCTAATTTTTAATAGCTTAATCTTGAGCGGCTGATTATAAAATATCAAAAGTGTTGACGCAAGCACGAAAACCGTGTATCTTACTCGGTCTTTAGGGCGATTAGCTCAGTTGGCTAGAGCGCCTGCTTTACACGCAGGAAGTCACAGGTTCGAGTCCTGTATCGCCCATTTAGTAAGGCCTTGCTGCACAAGGTGAGTTGATGCCAGACTTTCAAACAATTGGGCTAACATTGAAAATTTCGGCAAAAAAATCGCGTGAAAATACAAAAATCAAAAGGGGATTGATAAACCATACAAATTTTAGTGTGAGATTTTTAAGGAAAAGCATATGGCCAGGACAGTTATTGACAAAGATGTGAGGCGAAAAATTATGGATGCTCGCAGGATGGTTGAGCGAGTTTTCAAGGAGAATGGAAACGAAGCAGAAACAAGGAGGAGAATAGAACGCATATTTGAAAGCCTTTTAGGATATGATGTCTTTGACCACCTTAGCAGGGAAAGAGCAATCAGGGGAGCCGGAGAAACAGAACATGTTGATTTTGCTATCCAACTTGAACCCGGCCAAGATTCAGAACCTGTTATTATGGTCGAATTGAAAAGGGCAAGTGTAAATCTTACATTAAAACATCTTAAGCAGGTAACATCATATGCTATCGATTGTGGCTGTGAGTGGGTTTTGCTTACAAACAGCAGGGAATGGAAGCTATACCATGTCGAATTTGGCCAGCCGCCTATAACAAAACTTATTGAACAATGGGATTTGCTTGAAGACAATGTCGCTGATTTAGCTGCAAAATTTCAGCATATTTCATACAGAACCGTTAAAAAGGGAGGGTTAGAGAGGTTGTGGGAAAAAGCATCTGTCCTTTCCGTGGACAGCTTATTGATGGCCATTACAAACGCAGATAGTTTAAAAATGCTATGTCGCATATTGAAAAAAAATGGTGGAGTAATCATCACTCCACCGGAAGTTGTCAAGGGGTTGCAAAAATTGTTCAACGAGGCAACTGCAATTGAATTATCGAAGATAAAAATTGAGTTACCTGCCCGAAGAAAAAAACGCCCGAAGGAAAACGTGGCCGCATCGGAAACAGATCAGGAGGTCAAAAGCTTATCCGAATCTTGAGGGCATTGATTTTTACGACTGGCATTACAACTTTTGGTTAAAATTGTGATATATATGCTAATATTCTTCAAAAATGTCAAAATTTAGAGCTTATAAACACTTATACTGAATAAACTATTCACATTTCTATAATTTTCCTGCTAAAACACAACACTTTTTCATTGTGCATTACAATTCGGCAACTGGTACAATATGGCAGCAATTAATTAAATCAAAACGGTAAAATTTATGGATGACAAACAAGCAGAAAAAACGCCAAAAGTAGCAGCAAAATCGTTTATGGCGGTCGGGCCAACACTGCACTACAGTCATGAAAATGTGCAAAGATGCTGGCTGCTCGCAATTACAGCTTTTTGCGCAAGCTGCCTTTTGTGGTCGCAGCTGAC
>JAGLSG010000058.1 GCA_023135865.1 Planctomycetota bacterium
CAAACAATAACATCAATCCAATCGTGGAATCTCGGAAAATTTACCACCACAGGCATAAGCATATTTGAATATCCATGGCAAATACTCGTTCTCGGATTTTTGATGGGTATTATAGCAATCGTGCCAATACTAATATCCCAGCTGATGAGCTTCACATACAGCATCCCTTTCATATTGGCGGTGGTTTTTCTCGCAAATCTTCCGGGCTTTGCTCTCTGTCTTCTTATCAGTTGTATCGCCGTTGCGTGCAGACCGCTTCGCTTTCGTTCACGATTTATCTCAATATCGCTTTGCACAGCTCCGCAGCTTTTCTACTGGGTTTATTTCGGCAGTGCAAGAGCGTTGGAACCGCTGAAATTCGGATTTTCCCTAACACCCTGGATTTGCGCATGGCTGACAGCTCTCGTAATAGCTGGATTTATTCTCGGCATCGGCCATTTCACACGCTATCGCCCCGGCCTGGTGTGGATGTTTACCACAATCGTACTTGCAGCAGCTGTCATAGTATTTCAGACAACAATAAGTTTCGATGAGCTTGACTATCAACTTTACATAGCAAGAAATAATCCTGAAAAAGTAAGCAAATTCCACGACCACAGTATAACCGAAGCACTTGACGCAACACTTACAAGTCCAGCTGTAAAAAAATATCTCGCCGGATTCTTTTACCCAACGGAACCAATCCCGCTGCGAGCAGAATTAAAAAAGGAAATTCAAGCTCAATTGGCCAATAACTGCTGGCCGGGCTGGTTCATCGTGCCGGATGAGTTAAATTATCAGGCAAAAAAATATTGGCTGTCTCAACAGTATGATTTATTCATAAATCGCAGACCCAAAAGCCGCCGAATGCCTATCGCACTTTATTACAAAGCACTTCTCGGTGAATACACCCCTGACATACAACTGCTCGGCCAAAAAGAAATGCTGCACTTTGCCAGCGATTATCCGCACGAAAAATCACGCGAGATTTGGTATCGTCTTTACAGGGAATTCGGCGACAGTCCCGAATCAATTGAGGCCAGATGGCGAATCGCAAAACACTGGGCTGGTCAGAGCAAATTCAAAGTTGCTGATAATCTTTTAATTGAAGCTCAGAGCAAACTCGAACAGCAATTAAAACTGCTCGAAGAAAAACAAACGCAGAGCAGCGCCATATTCAGTCCTTTCAAAAAACCAGTCGATTCAGCCATAACAACACTCAAACTATATGAACTACAGACAAAATTAAGTCAGCTGCGCAGCATTATAAGCAAGGAAAATCAAGCCAGCAAATCAGCTGACGATAAATGTTTGGCAAAATTTATTATACTCAATCCGTATAGTTTGGAGTTTGAAACGCAGCTCAATTATTTATCCAATCAAATCGATAATAACAGTCCGCTTAGAGATAATATTCAACTTGCACAGACAAAACTCATAGCCGATGAACAATTGCGAGCCGAAAAGCTAAAGCAGCTGCACGAAAAATTTCCAAATACAGACGGCGGCAAAGAAGCCCTCTATGAACTGGCTCTTTTGAAAATCAATTTCTGGCGAAATCAAAGCGAAGAAAATACGAAACAGAAAAACACCTGTCTAAGCCAGGCAAAAACGACACTTGAAAAATTCATACAGCTTTACCCTGAAAGTGTATTTGCCAATCCCGCACGGGAAAAACTTGGCGAATTATCGGGCAATTAACAGTCTCACAATTAAAATTCACCACTTTCGGGGACAAAACTACACAAATAACTCTCATCGGCAATTTCGATGTCATTGGAATAAAACCCTAATGTGGTTTTCTGTTGACAAAATGGGTATTTATCCATATTATAATAGCTCAAATTAAGGCTTTCTTGGAGATATTTTCGATGCTTAAAGCAAAAACCGTCATAATAATTTTACTTACAGGACTTTTTATAACCAGCACCGGCTTTGCTCGGTCACTTGGGGACGATTGGAACGACTTTCTGCATTACACAAAGATTGGCCGACTCGACATGGCCAAGGGCTATGCACAAGCAGTTATAGACAGCAACCCCAATCCGGTAGAGCTGTTGGCTCTTAGCGAAAAAAATCCAGCTGGATTGGCAATACTAATAAAAGCGACCGAAGGTTCAACCGATGCGGAAATGGTCGAACTTAGCGGAAAAATACTGGACATTATCGAGCAAGGCCGATTTATTCGCCGAGCCGATGCCAAAATTATAGTCGAAGAAATAAGCAGATTAAGCAGCACCGCTCGTGGTCGGCTTGCTGCGATAAAACGCCTTAAAAATGCCGGCGAATACGCAATACCATATATGCTCAATGCGATGGCCGATAAAGCTCGCAAAGAGGAACTGCCGAATATTTTGTGGGCACTGCCACAAATTAGCAAAAACGCAATTCGGCCATTGACAACCGCCTTGCAAACTGAAAATATGGCTGTAAAAATCGAGATAGTAAAAGCCCTCGGCGAAATCGGCTACCCTCAATCGCTCGCATGGCTGAAATATGTTGAAGAAAAAACCACATCAAACGAACTTCGCAAACAAGCGATACGAAACATCAAAAAAATTAATCCGGCTGCACTTGAAATAACTGCGGCTCAATTATTCTATCAGCTCGCTGATGATTACTACTATCACGCCGAATCGCTGGCTCCGGCTGAAGATGCCGACTTTGCGAATGTTTGGTTCTGGAATTCAAACGACCACCGCTTAACTCGCGAAAAGACGAACAAAGATTATTTCAACGAGCTTATGGCTATGCGATGCTGCGAGATGGCATTGAAAGCAGACGCAGGATTTAGTCCGGCAATAGGGCTTTGGCTGGCATCATATTTCAAAGCTGAATCTGCCGGCGTGGATATGCCGGATTATTTCGGCTCCGGCCACGCAGATGCAATGGTTTACGCTACAACCGCCGGGCCTGAGTATCTGCATCAGGCACTTGCAAAAGCCATTAAAGATAAAAACGCTTATATTGCACTTGGCGTTGTGGAAGCATTGGCAAGTTCGGCAGGTGAAAAATCATTATTCGCAAGAGTCGGCATCGAGCAACCGCTTACCGATGCGATTTCTTTTAACGATAAAGCTGTCAGCTATAGTGCAGCAATTGCTATAGCCACTGCCGGCCCAAAAGAAAATTTTGCTGAGCGTAATCTTGTCATCGAAAACCTCGCAAAAGCCCTTGCCGAAACCGAACAAACAAATCCGCAAAATAACTGGGTGGCAGAAAATTATGCTACTCGTTCCGCCAAAGCAATGCTGAAATTGGCACAAACCAAAAACACTGTTATTGATTTATCAAAAGCGCAAGCAGCCCTGATAGATGCAACAAGAGATAGCCGAGATAAAATAAAAATTCTAACATGTGATATTTTAGCATACTTAAAAAGCAGCAATGCTCAGCAGGCAATAGCCAAAATGGCTCTAACTGAAAACAATACTACCAACATTCGCATTTTGGCATTTGATGCCCTTGCCGTATCGGCGAAATTAAATGCAAACCAGCTCAGCAATGAGCAGATTGATGCTGTTTATTCTATCGTTGCCTCCGAGCAAGCCGAAACGCAACTGCGAAGTGCAGCAGCTGCGGCCTACGGAGCTTTGAATCTGCCCAGCCAAAAGGTTAAAAATCTAATTCTCGACCAGGCAAAAATTTAAACAGTCGGGTAGTTTTTATTTAACATTATGAAAACCTATTTCGATTGTATTTCCTGCTTCGTTCGCCAGGCACTTGATGCCTCGAGAATGATAACCAGCGATGAAGATATTCACGAGCAGGTTCTCCGCAAAGTTATTTTGCTGCTTGGCGAAATGGATTTGCGTCAAACGCCGCCAGCAATGGGACAAAAAATACACAAAATTATCCGCGAAATAACCAATAACCCTGACCCTTATCTCGAAATAAAAAACCATTTTAATAGTCTGGCGTTGGAAATGTACTGCGAATTAAAACAGCAGATAGAAAATTCAGCTGACCCCTTTGAAACAGCAGTCCGATTGGCCATTGCAGGCAATATAATTGATTTCGGAGTGGACGGCGAACTTGAGCAGGCCAAAATTGAAAAAACAATTAAAGAATCTTTAACCGATAAGTTGGATGTTAAAAGTCTCGAAGAATTCAGAGCAGCAATTGCAAATGCCGAAAACATTTTGTATCTCGGTGATAATACAGGCGAAATTGTTTTTGACAAACTACTAATTGAACAATTGCCGTACAATAAAATAACTTTTGCTGTCCGCTCGGCTCCGGTAATAAATGATGCAACGATGGCCGATGCAAAAGCTGTTGGCCTAACGAAAATAGTTAACGTTATTGAAAACGGCGATGATGCTCCTGGAACGATTCTAAAAAATTGCTCGGATGGATTTTGCCAGCAATTCGAGAAGGCAAATTTAATTATTGCCAAAGGCCAAGGCAACTACGAAACATTAAGTGAAGTTAACAAAAATATATTTTTTCTTTTGCGGGCCAAATGCCCTGTTATTGCCGAGCATCTCAACTGCGAATGTGGAAGTATGGTCATAGCAAAAAGTTCAACGCCAATAATGCTGTAAGAAGCTGTGGTTTAACGCAAAAATACTGGCAAATCAAACTTTCAAACTTTTAATTGTTTTCACAGAACCTGATTTAGCAGGAATAGCATTGATAGTTGATTTTATCTTCGTCTTTGTATGTTTTGCATGGCTACTACTTATCGATTTTTGTCCTATAGAACGCAATTTTTTATATCTTTTTTCGAGTAAATCGTCAAGCTTTATGCGTTTTAATTCTCGAAGCGTTTTGACAATATATTTTTCGACATTATAAACAGTGTCATGAATATTGCGGTGAGCGCCGCCAAGCGGCTCGGCAACAACATCATCAACCAACCCCAATTTGCTCAAATCTTTGCTCGTTAGTTTAAGTGCCTTAGCTGCTTGCTCTGCCTGCGAGCCGTCCCGCCATAAAATTGCAGCACAACCTTCGGGCGAAATTACCGAATAATAAGAAAATTCCAACATTGAAAACTGGTCGCCAACACCAATTCCAAGAGCCCCGCCACTGCCGCCTTCGCCAATTACAACGCAAACTATCGGAACACGCAATCTTGACATTTCCATAAGGTTAACAGCTATTGCCTGCGCCTGGCCTCGCTCTTCTGCGCCAATTCCGGGATGAGCGCCGGGAGTATCAATCAATGTAACGATTGGTATGTTATATTTTTCAGCAAATTTCATTTTGGCCAGTGCTTTTCGATAGCCCTCAGGATCAGCGCAGCCAAAATTACATTCGATTTTTTCTTTCAGTCCTCTTCCTTTATTCTGCCCGACAACCATTACCTTTTCTCTGCCGATGTGGCCTAATCCGGTTATGATTGCCCTGTCATCGCCAAAGCATCTGTCGCCGTGCATCTCGCGAAAATCTTTGACCATAAGTTTTAGATAATCACAGAACAGCGGCCGTTTTGGATGCCGTGCAACCTGAACCGTTTGCCATGCGGACAGATTTGAATATATTCGCTTTAGTTCGGCGACCTGCTCTCGCTGCAGCCGGCGAATCTCAGCGGAATAATCGATGCCTTTAATAGAGCTCAATCGGCGCAGCTCGCTCATCTGGCCGTCAAGCACCGCCACCTTTTCTTCAAACGCCAGATAACTGACATCACTCGTGTTATTATTATCCTGCTCTGCCATTTTGTCTCACTTATCAACAAACCCCGCAAAAAATACGAGGTTTAATATATGCCATCTTTCGTTAACGAGAGAGAATATTAACACTTTAACAACATAAATGAAAGAAAAAAATTGACATTTCTGCTGTGTTGCTATAGCTTCTAATGGAATTAAATCTGCTAAGCATTTAATGTAAGGTGTTGTTTTTGAAAGAGTTAAAACAAATAACAGTAATAGGTCTCGGCCTGTTGGGCGGCTCAGTAAGTTTGGCCGTTCTGCGACGACTTTCGGGCGTAAAAACCGTTGGCTACACTCATCGCAGCTCTACCCGCAGCAAGGCAAGAAAGCTGGCAATTGCAAACGAAATAGCTGACGATTTAAATCAAAGCGTTTGCAATGCAGACCTTGTAATTCTTGCTACACCTATTTGCACGTTTGAAAACTTTTTTAGCCAAATCGCAGATGCCCTGCCAAAAGGATGTATCGTAACCGATGTTGGCTCAACAAAAGTTTTGCCGCATCACTGGGCTACCAAATTGCTTTCCAAAAATGTTCATTATGTCGGCTCGCATCCGATTGCCGGCTCCGAACAAAGAGGCGTGGAATTTGCCAGAGATGATTTACTCGAACAGGCCGACTGCATTTTAACAACTACAAAAAAAACAAATCGTCGCGCAGTTAAAACCCTGAAAAAATTCTGGTCAGCTCTTGGCTGCAAAGTAAAGGAAATGTCGCCGGCTGAGCATGATAAAATTTTCGCAAACGTCAGCCATCTTCCGCACATAGCTGCTGCGGCATTGATAAATGCCAGTAACTCAGAAGAGCTAAAATTTGCAGGCAAAGGTTTCATTGATACTTCCCGAATCGCATCCGGCCCAGCTAACATCTGGGCGGATATTCTTTTGACAAATTCAAAAAACACAGTCAAGGGAATCGATAAAATAATAGCGGAGCTTACAAAAATTAAAAAGGCAATCCAAAATCAAAATGAAAAGCAAATCGAATTGCTGCTCAAGAAAGCAAGGGACAAACGAACAGCTCTAATAAAATATAAAATAAAGAAAAAGGAATTACTGCAGTGAACCAATGGCGTTTTGAGGTTTTCAACAAGGATGGTTTTGCTGATGTTTGCGGCAATGGTGTACTTGAAGAAATTAAAGAGCTTGGCATAAAATCAATTCAAGCTGTTCAGTCGGCTAAAGTTTTCCTGCTCGAAGCTGATTTCGATAATGATTTCGCAAATCGGCTCGGAAGAGAATTATTGTCTGACCCCGTATGCGAAGAATTTTACCTCGGCAGAAGTTCAGCTCCGGTCGGCCTGGCAAAGGCAACACTAATTGAAGTGCATTTGAAAAGCGGCGTTACTGACCCGGTTGCAAAATCCGTAACAGCTGCAATAGCTGACATGGGCAGGCAAGTCGGCAATGTGCGAACAGCAAGAAAATATGTTCTGCTTGGCGAACTTAGCCAAAACCAAATCGAAACAATCGCAAAAAAAATCCTCGCAAACGACTGCATTGAAGACTGCATGATTGGCAGCGATGCTGAACCGCCAAACCCGCATCTCAAACCATACGAATTCAAAATCATTCATCTGCCGCTGTGCGAACTCGACGATGATGGGCTAATAAATCTCAGTAAAGAAAAAGATTTATTTCTGAGCTTGGCTGAAATGCAAACCATTCAAAAGTATTATCAAAAACTCGGCAAAGAGCCGACAGACATTGAACTTGAAACGCTTGCTCAAACATGGAGCGAACATTGCGTTCACAAAACATTAAAAAGCTCTGTGGATTTGCAGTTGAATGGTGAAAATGTGCATTTTGATAATCTGCTCAAAGAAACCGTATTCCAGGCGACTAAGCAATTAAACAAAAGCTGGTGTATTTCGGTTTTTTCCGACAATGCCGGCGTAGTGGAATTCGATGATGAATCAGCCGTCTGCTTTAAGGTGGAAACACACAATCACCCTTCGGCTCTTGACCCTTACGGCGGAGCAGCCACCGGAATTGGCGGAGTAATTCGCGACCCAATGGGAACAGGAATGGGAAGTAAGCCAATAGCTAATACTGACATATTCTGCTTTGGCGAGCCGGATAAAAAACTCGAAGATTTGCCCAAAGGCGTTCTGCATCCGAAGCGAATTATGAAAGGCGTGGTTTCCGGCGTTCGTGATTACGGCAACAGGATGGGAATACCAACGGTAAACGGAGCAGTTTATTTTGACGATAGATATATTGCAAATCCGCTGGTCTTCTGCGGCAATATCGGCCTGATGGACAAAAATAAATGCTTTGGAAATACGCAAACAGGAAACCTTATTATAGTAGTAGGCGGCAGAACCGGAAGAGATGGAATACACGGGGCAACTTTTTCCAGCGGTGAAATGACCCACGAGCACGAAACCATTTTCTCACACGCTGTGCAGATTGGAAACGCAATAACAGAAAAAAATATGCTTGATGTTCTTCTGCAGGCAAACGAAGCCGAACTCTATGAGTCAATTACCGATTGCGGAGCCGGCGGACTCAGCAGTGCAGTCGGTGAAATGGGAGAAAAACTCGGCGCACAAGTCGATTTGGAAAAAGTGCCGCTAAAATATGCCGGCCTGAATTATACCGAAATCTGGATTAGCGAAGCACAGGAAAGAATGGTAATTGCTGTTAAGCCGGAAAATCTAAAAGCAATTATGGAAATTTTCGACGGCGAAAATGTCGAAGCGACCGTAATAGGAAAATTCACTGATGATAAAAAACTGACGCTGCGTTACAACGGTGAAAATGTGGCTGAAATTGATATGGATTTTCTGCACAACGGCGTTGCGAAAATTCAAAGAAAAGCTATATGGCAGGACAAAAAACTCAGCGAACCAAATCTTCCTGAAAAAACCAATTACAATGATGACCTTTTACAAATTCTTTCTTCTTACAATGTAGCGAGTAAGGAATGGATAATCCGTCAATACGACCATGAAGTCCAGGGCGGCTCAGTCGTTAAACCGTTGACCGGCATAAAAAATGACGGCCCATCTGACGCAGCTGTTGTAAAGCCGAAATATAACTCGGATAAAGCTATTGCAATCAGTTGCGGAATGAATCCTCTTTACGGCGACATTGACCCTTACTGGATGGCATTGGCTGGAATCGATGAGGCAATCAGGAATTTGATTTGCGTTGGCGGACGAGCTGACAGAATCGCCCTGCTCGATAATTTCTGCTGGGGCAATTGCAGCCGAGCTGAAACTTTTGGCTCACTCGTTCGAGCCGCTCAGGCCTGCTACGATGGAGCAATGGCTTTTGAATCGCCGTTTATTTCAGGAAAAGATTCGCTCAACAATGAATTCTCCTGCGAAGACGGAACTAAAATCGCAATTCCTTCAACACTTTTAATAAGTGCTATGTCAATTGTGAACAACGTAAATAAATGCGTAACAATGGATTTGAAAAAAGCGGATAATCTGCTCTTTATAGTTGGCGAAACAAAAAACGAGCTTGGCGGTTCACACTATTATAAAATTCACGAGCAGCTCGGAGCAAATGTTCCGAAATTAAATCTGGAAACAGCCCCGAAAATTGCAGCAAAAATTTCATCTGCAATTGATGCAGGCCTTGTCGCAAGCTGCCACGATTGCTCTGAGGGCGGCCTGGCTGTTGCATTGGCGGAAATGGCTTTTGCAGGCGGACTTGGAATCGAAACAGATTTGCGAGGCCTGCCGAAATCGAATGATTGTTTGAAAGTAGATTCACAATTATTCAGTGAATCGAATTCACGCTATATTATTGAGGTTAAGCCGGAAAATTATGACGCATTTGCAAAAATGATGCTGAACCAGCCGTTCGGCCAGCTCGGAAAAGTAACGAGAGAAAATAAACTGATTATAAAAACAGAAGATGGAAAAACAGCTATCGAAGCTGACATTGATTCGCTAAAACAAGCATGGCAGAAAACATTTGACTGGAAGTAAAAAATGGCAGAAGTAAACCCCGTTAGAAATTCTACAACGGGACATCTAAAAAAGGTTTGTAATAATATGACACAAAACAGGCAAATTTCCAACGTGGTAAAAGTATTGATTTTGCGGGCAGCTGGAATAAACTGCGACCTGGAAACACAACACGCATTCGAACTGGCTGGAGCAAAAGCCGAGCGAATTCACATAAACAAAATAATAGAAAACAAGCAACTGCTCGAGCAGTTTCAGATACTCGCCTTTCCCGGCGGTTTCAGCTATGGCGATGATGTGGCCGCTGGAAAAATACTCGCCAATCAAATCGTGCATCATCTTTACGAGCCGCTCCAAAAATTTATCGAATCCGGCAAACTGGTTCTCGGAATCTGCAATGGTTTTCAGGTGCTGGTAAAAGCCGGACTTCTACCAGGAACTACGAGCAACGAGCAACAAGCAACAAGCAACGAAATTACTATCACAAATAATGACAGCGGAAAATTTGAAGACAGATGGGTTTATCTCGCTCCGCAAACTGACAAATGTGTTTTTATTGAGCCGGGCAAACAAATTTATCTGCCAATAGCACACGGCGAAGGCAAAGTCGTAACAAAAGATGATGCCACTCTGGAAAAATTGAAAACGGAAAACCATATCGCATTTAAATATGTGGATGAAAACAGCAACGAATGCGACTATCCGGCCAATCCGAACGGCTCAGTCGAATCGATAGCCGGCTTGACAGATTCTACCGGAAGAGTGCTTGGACTTATGCCGCATCCGGAAAGATTCGTAAGATTAACTCAGCATCCAAGATGGTCACGCTGCAAATCAAAAGACAAAACCGCTGACGGAATGGGAATTTTCCACAACGCTGTTCGGTTTGTTCAGAAAAATCTATAATGCTGCAATGTTAATAAGGTAACTGCTGCTGTTTTTTCTTGCAATGTTCACTTTTGCGGTGTAAAGTGCTGCTTTTCAGGGCCCGTAGCTCAGCGGT
>JAGLSG010000059.1 GCA_023135865.1 Planctomycetota bacterium
GCATAGGCGAAAGTATTTCCTGATTGGATGCAATTTTCGTTGATTTTAATAACATTTCAACTGCACCTGCTTTGTCGTTTTGATTCAGAAAGATATTTGCTGTTCTGTTCAACGTGTCTGCATTTAGTATTTCCATCTGTTCCATCTCGTCGAAAAATTCAGCTGCACAATCAGCTTTCCCAAGTGCAAGATTTGCTTCTACAAGATTCCAGATTATTTCAGAACTGTCGCTTTTGAGTTTTCTGGCTTTGGTGAAATACTCTATAGCTTCTTGCGAGCGGCCGAGGCAGTGAAGAATTGCTCCGGCATCATTTATCGCCTGCACATCACCCGCTGCCGTGCGAAGATACTGACAAATACAGTCGAAAGCTTCCTGATATTTTCCGGCTTCGGCTAATTTCAAACCTTTCTCGTAGTAATTCAATGTTTCTTCCATAGCCATCCATTTCTTTTGTATTTTTCTTTGATTTTAAGCACTCCGTTTTATAGTAACTACTTATACAAATCCCGTGCCGTTAGCCAAAACAGCTGATTATTGGCTATTTTTCCGGTTTTGAATTAAAATCTGTATAAATATCAAACACCTTGCTCAACCGACTGTTCACTTTATATTTTCAGCTTTTAACCCCACCTATCAGTCAAGAAAGTCCAGCAACGACAGAGACATCAATCTTGCAGCAACCGACAATGACATTTGGTATAAAACCGCACGCTGAGAAAGGTCTATCGCAAGTTGAGCAATATCAGCATCCTGCAAACGAGAGGTTTCATCTTCGGCATCGTATTTCATATTGGTCAAGCTGTCCTGAAGATCGCTGAGAAAACCGATTTTTGAGCCGACCGAAACTTCAGTTTGCACCAAAAGATTCGTTATTTCGTCTATGGCACGCAACGAATCTCCCTGCAATTCTTTTAACTGTGCATCCGAAAGCCCTGCTTCATTACAGAGCATATCACGAATGTTAATAAGCGTGCTAAATACATCGCCTGTTCCTGCTATGCGCACAACATCGGTTCCAACACTGTTTATTTCTGTCGTATCAACATAGAGAACTTTTCCGGTTACCGAATCTGTTACTGCCTGATTTGCCTCACCTCCGGCTGGCACCGTGATATAACTTGCCCCATCATCTATGGATATTTGATAATTGCTGCCATCATAAATAACCTTAAGTTCAACTTCTCCGACAACATTTGAAGTTCCCGTACCTGCTTTTGCCCCTGTATCTCCGAAAAATACCGGCTCGCTTCGATCGCCGAGTTGAAATATATCATTTCCGACGTGGAAAATACTACTCTTCACACCCGGTGCCAGTTCTACATCTCTATTATCAGAACTACCCTGATAAGCTACATCTGTTACTTTTCCATTTACTCGCTGCACTTCATACGGCGCATTAGTTGTATTGCTTCCGCCAAACAAATATTGATTCGTATGCTTTGTGTTGGCAAACGAAACCATCTTTTCCAATACATCATTTATTCCTTCAGCTGTTCTTTCTCTTGCATCCTGGCCATTAAGGCCGCTGGTGACAGCAGCCATAAGTGATTGAACCCCTACAAAAGATGATGTCATATTTTCAATAACGGTCGATACAAATTCGAGTTTGCTAATACCTGCGGAAAGGCTATCAATGTAGTTTTGGTGTGAGCATACCTGGGACTTGAGCGATAAAATCTGGTATGCAGTGGACGGCTCGTCTGAACTTCGGTTAACCCTTGAACCGGTAGCCGTTTGTTCCTGCAAACGAGACATCGCTTTAGTATGCGTATCCAAAGCAATGCTGATATTGTTATATAGATTGATTAACGAGCCGCTCATTATTATCCCTTACAGCAAATTTTTTATATTTATATAATATCCATAATGCTTTCCATCGTATTCTGAATCGTATTCAAATACTTTGACATTGCCTGAAACATTTGTTCAAAAATCAGCATTCGCGCAGCTTCATCATTTATATCCACACCGCTTAGCTCGCTTTGTTGTGCAATTAAATTCTGAACTATAGCTGATGTATTACCTTCTCTTATTTGTTTAACTGAAATTTCCTGACCAATGTCTGTAACCAGCTTACGATAGAACTGGCCGATTGTCAGATTATCCAAATCGCTCAAATCTTCATTTACTAATCCTGCCAATCTCACAACATTGGCATTATCAGTCATTTCTGCGCCAAGTGCCGTTGCTATGCGAGAGGGTGAATCAATTATGTCTGAACAAACTGCCATACTTGATGCTCCCGTACCAGAGAAGAAAGTGTTTATTCCCACCGCCGAGAGCAATCCAGCTGTATCTGTATTTTCGAAAGCATCTATTTCAAACGTATCGTTTTCGTTTAGCTCTCCCATTGACAGAGCTATTTCGATTCCATTTCCTATACTGATTTTATCGCCTGCAGCATAACCGGAACCGACATTGACTGTCGTTACCAACTCGCCGCTTCCATTTCTAACCTCGAGTTGCAGTGTGCCATTGCCAACACTCTCATTTCCTACTACCGTACACTGGAAAGTCTGGTTTTCACTGCCGGTATAAATTCCTGAAACCGATATTTCCGGCGGCGAAGCAGCTGTGAAATTGCTGTCGGTTGACGTTGACAAAACACATGGAAGAAAATCGAATTCGTATCCGGCATCTGCCTGAATATGCAATTGCGAAGAAGCAACTGACGCATTTACGCCGGCCAGCGCATCAATTTGTGCGGCTATATCACTAAGTGAATCATTTTGAGCATCAACATTTATTTCATATCTTGCTACTTCACCTGTATTCGTATTAACAACTCTTATCTGCACAACACCATCGCTGACAGCCGGTTCAAAATCAGCTATATTTTCACTTGTCATCGTCCGTCCGGTCAGTTCTGTAAATGAGCCATCAAGCCCCACTGCCTGAACATGGAGCTGATTGACCTGCTGTATTACTGCATTTGCGAGGGCATCAAGCTCATTTTGGATTTCCGCCAGCGTATTATTTTTCAATTCTGCCAGTCCGCCGAGAATTCCGCCCAGTGCTTTTGTGCTGTAATTTTGTGCGCCTTCAATGGAAAGAGCCAGTTTGCCATTTTGGTCTAAGCCCACCTGCAGATTAGTCGCAACGGTTCCTGCCACCACCGGGATTTCGCCAATCCGAATATCTACTACGCCGAACTCTCTTTGCTGCACTTCCAGGCCGGTCATTTCGGATAGCTCACTTATGCACCGGTCTCTTTGGTCTCGCAGGTTGTTTGCCTGTCCACCGGCTATTTCCATTCTCTCTATTTTGTCATTTAATTCAGCTATTGAATCTATTAGAACATTGATATTACCGACAATGATTTGGGATTCAAGTATCACTTGTGCCTGCGTTCGTTCCAAAAACTGGCCTAACGTTGCAAATTGTCCCGCCATACTTTCAGCGGCACTTACAGCGTTATTCTGCCAGATTGGGTCTTCGCAATTAGCTGCAAGTTCTCCGAGTGCATTGAAAAACTCATCTATTGCTGCATTCAGACCGCCGTCGGTTGAAAACTCTCCGAAAGCATTTTCAACTTTTTGCAGCGTAGTCAATTCCACGTTGACTTGTTCGAGAGCTGATTTTTGCCGCAGTATTTCCTGCTCGAGCAGCGTATCTATTTTTCGAGTAACACCAGCCACATTAACACCGCCGCCGAGCATTGATGCTGCTCCCTGCGAAGCGTAAGCAGGGCTAAGCTCTATCTCCTGACGGTGATAACCCTCGGTAGCTGCATTTGCGATATTGTTACCTATCACCTCAAGTGCTTTTTGAGCTGCCGTGATACCACTTATGCCTATTGAATAATTTGACATTTATTGACCTCATCTGGCTTTTTTTTATGACCACACATTCATAAAAGCCGCATCGTTTTGCCGTTTAGTCGTTCCATCTGAATTGTAGTAAACTGTTTTTTCGCTACCGATTCCAAAAACACTTTTCAGTAACAAGCGATTGAACCTATTGCACTCTGAAAGAAGCAATGCTGTACTTAAATGTTCTTTTTTAAGTTCCGCCACGAGAGATTTTAATTTCAATTTTCTTTTTGAAAGCTGAGATTTTTTTTCTTCCGGCAGTATTTTTTCAAGCATTGTAAGTTTTACATTTTCCACATTACAATTTAGGGCTTTCGCCAATGCCTTTAGTATCGATTGCCTTTTTGATTTATGCTCAGTGTAACTGCCCATTTTTTCCTTGATACTTACAAGCATTTTACTCAACGAGGCATCATCTCTTTTCACCAGCAAAGAGCGCAACTGATTGAGCAGTTCCAGACTTTCCTGCAAATTCAGAATATCCTTATCGAGACAGACGAGCAGCTCATCGACTTTCTTTTCGATTATTTCAAACGCCATCACTCTCATATATTTTCACCCGGCAACTCCGAAGCCGTTTCCATCTTGCCATTATTAGTTATGGATTTATATATATCTTTCCACATTCCAATCCCGCCATTATTTGCAATATCCCTTGCGAGATACATAGAAAATATTCCCTTAATCTGTTTGGCGGCGCCGTCTTCACTATCATCCCAATCCGTAACAGTTTTTTGCATTTCCTCAAGCATTTTACCCAGCAGAACGGATTCAAAATCTTTTGCCACCTGTTTTTTCTTTTCTTGTGTCAGTTCTTCTGCATTAGTTATATTTTCCAATTGGTTCGGCAGTGAAACCGGCTGAGTTAATATCAATTGTGCAGCATCCATTTTTTAAATTCCTACATTATTTCAAGTTTGGCCTGCAGAGCGCCGGCCTTTTTAAGAGCGTTAAATATAGCTATCAGGTCTCTTGGCGTAGCTCCGATTGCATTAAGCGATTTAGCCAAATCAGCAACTGTAACAGTCTGATAAACTGGTATTAAATATCCCTGTTTTTCTTCTATCCCTATCATTGTTTCTGGTACAACTTTGGTTGAGCCGGCATCCGAGAACATCGCTGTCGGCTGAGAAACATTCGCTGTTTCTTTTATTTTGACTACCAAGCTGCCCTGCGAAATTGCAACTGTCGAAATCCCCACATTTTCTCCAACGACTATGGTTCCTGTTCTCTCGTTTATGACCACTATTGCAGGTGTATCAACTTTCACCATAGGCATTGTAATATCATCTATAAATCCGGCAATGTCAGCGTAGCTGACATTATCCGGCACTTTTACCCTGATTGTGCCTGCATCAATTGCAATTGTACTTTCAGGATTTATTTTATTGATTGCTTTGCTTACATTTCGAGCCGTTGAAAAATCGCTGTTTCTAAGATTCAGCGTTATGAATCTTTGTCCTGCGATATTTTCGACAAAGTCAGCTATTTCTGCTTTTTCCACTGTTGCTCCGCTTGGTATTCGGGCAACGGTTTGATGATTCTTCGAAACAGAGCCACCGATACCTGAGACCGTCCATCCGCCAGTTGAAACTCCGCCTTGCGCAACAGCATAAACCTGTCCGTCAAGCCCTTTTAGCGGCGTTGGCAAAAGCATTCCACCCTGCAAACTCTCTGCATCTGCTATTGCTGAAACATCGACATCGATTCTCGAACCTTCGCGAGCAAACGGCGTTAGCTCCGCTGTAACGGTAACAAGAGCAATACTTCCTCCGCTGGCCATATCATCAAGCGAAAGTACCACTCCTGCATTTCGCAATATATTTGTCAGCATTTGTTGCGACGGCTTTGACTTATCGCCTGTGTCAGCCAGCCCAACCACCAGACCAACTCCGGTTAGCGGGTTTCCTCGAACGCCCTGAATATCAACAATATCCTTTATGCGTTCCGGCTTTGCGACATTAACCATCACCACTATTAGCAAGGCGGCAATTGCGAATTGGAATTTTATTTTATTTTTCATTTATAGTCCTGTTTTTACTTTTTCAGAACGGCCATACTGTGTCGAATATCTGTCCGAGCCATCCGACTTTGTTGTAGGTCTCGCTTACGCCTTCGTTTGAAATTACAAGATGAAAATTAGCCACCTGCTCACTACTGACTGTATTGTTAAATGTAATATCACTTCGCCGAACAATTCCGCTAACCTGAATTGTTTGCACATCGCCTGCAATATCTCGCTGACGTTTTCCGAGCACCACAAGATTTCCATTTGGCAGAAGGTCAACAACAACAACCGTTATTTCATCAGTGATTTTTCGCTGGTCATCAAATGTGGATTCCCCATTCAGTGTCTTGTCGGAACTGGCAGTCATATTGAAAGCCGGTATTCTCGGCAGAAGATTATGATTATCAGTTGTAATTCCCAACTGCCCGTTAAATGTATTTGTTCTATTTGTATCTTTGTGCAAATATCTACTAACATCATTTTCTACTTTGCCATCCTCTGTAATCAGGATTGTCAGCACATCTCCGATTTGTCTTGCAACATCATCGGCGTACAAATCTTTCATATTTTTATTTCTTTTCGCCCAAATCGAGCCGGCCTGACAATACCCAGTTAGAACAATCACAAACAACATTACAAGCAACGTTAAAGTTTTTTTCTTACTCATCCGTTCACCTCAAATAGTAAAGAATATTTATTAAAATTAGATGTTAAAAATTAAAACTTAAAGGGTATCTCTAATAATACTTTTTGTCACTGCGAGCGAAGCGAAGCAGTCTCATTTTTGAAGCAATAACAAAGATTGCTTCGTCGTTTCACTCCTCGCAATGACATTTTTAGAGGTTCCCTTAAAAATTAAAAAACGGCTTCAACTGCTCCGTCTTCGCTTATTTTTCCAGTTATGATTCGTTTCGAATCCACATTTCTCACTTTTATACAATCACCCACTCTTCCCTTCTGAAGGGCTTTTCCGATAGCCGTAATCAAAATTCCCGGACTTTGTGCTCGGATTACAACATTTTGATTTCGTTTTACTATAATTTCCGGCTGCGGCAATCTAACGGTGTTTGGATTTATTATCGTTTTCGCTGCGAGCGGCCGTTTTGCAATCAAGCCGTAAGGCGGCTTCCATCCAGCTGATTGGGGATAATTCGAGATTGCTTTTTCTATTTTTATATTATTTTCATTTATGATTTCGCCGGCTGCAATATCAATTACTGCTATTGCTTTTCGCACTTGATATTTTGGTCGAAAGCTCACCTTTCGTTTGGCTATTGTGCTGCCATCTTCATTTATCACCATAATTTGAACATTTACTTCACTCGCTGTTTGGCTTTGCATCAAAGACGGCTGCATCTGAATTTTTTCATCAGCTGTTTCTATCAGCAAATCCTTCGGCGTTCGCACCAGCTCAAAACTACAAGTTGAGTTAGCTGTTTTTTTCTCTTTTAGAAAAGCGTTTGCCAATTCGACAAATTCATCTGCTTTAATAATCTTCTGCTGGCGGCTGACGGTTATTTTTTCAGCACCGGTCAGTTTTACTTTTGAACAATCGATTTTGTTACAGGCAAGCCGGCCGAGAAGCACAGCTCTGTCAATAACCACTTTTTGTCCCGGCATTGAAATTTTGCCAAGCGAGATTTCACTGGCTCTTGCGACAATTGATTCTTCGCCACGCACGATTGCCAGCTGGCCAAGTTTGAGACAACTGTCGGAAACCGTAATTTCTCTCGGCATATAAATTTGCAAATCACAATTTCCATCATCTGACGCCTGGCAAACAACACACATCAAGCTCAGAGAAAAAATGGTAAAAAGAAATTTCTTATTCATAAGATTGCCTATCTCGCTATTTCGTTTGCGGTTCGCAGCATATCATCGCCTGCTTTGATTGCCCGTGAATTTATTTCATAAGCCCGCTGAGCCGTTATTAAATTCACAAGCTCATTTACCATTTGGACATTGGCTTTTTCCAGAAATCCCGACTGGATTGAACCGAACCCGTTTTCACCAGCTGTTCCTGTTACAGCTGTTCCGCTTGCCTGTGTTTCAGCGAGAAGATTATCTCCTTCACTCGAAAGCCCTGACGGATTTGCAAACCGAGACAATTGAATAGTTCCCACAATTGATGTGGTTCCGGCTCCATCTGAAGCATTCACACATCCATCTTTTCCAATATCGATAGATACAGCGTTTGTTGGGATTGTAATTGCCGGTTCAATTGTGTAGCCGGCTGTAGTCACAAGTTGTCCCTGTGCATTTGTCTGCAATGCTCCATCTCGAGTGTATCTCGTATCGCCATTCGGCAGAGTAACCTGCAAAAATCCATCGCCGGAAATAGCTATATCAAGATTTCTTCCGGTATTCTGGAGTTCTCCTGTAGTGAAGACTTTCATCGTTGATGCCACCCGAACGCCGCTGCCTATTTCGATACCGCTTGGCGAAATAACCCCTGAGGCAACTTCGGTTCCGACCTCTCTGCTTTTAATGTAAACCAAATCCTGGAAATCTATCTGGCTTCTCTTAAAACCTGTAGTATTGATATTAGCAAGGTTGTTAGCGACCAGATCAACCATCGTCTGCTGCGCCGTCATACCCGTTGCCGCTGTTGAAAACGCTCTTAACATAATGCTTTCCTTTTTATTTTTACGCTGTTTACTTTACGCTAAATTATCCCATAGCTACATTCATAAGACTGCTTGTCCTGTCTTTCCCAGCTGAGATGAATCTCATATTTGCTTCATACAGCCGTGATACCATTATCATATCCACCATTTCTTCCACCATTTGAACGTTCGACGATTCCTGATAGCCCTGTTTTACCACGGCTGATTCAGCCGGTTCTGGCTCTTCGCTACCCTGTGGCCTGCTAAAGCAACTTCCGCCTACCGCAACAAGCTCGCTTTGCATGTCCTGAAAATCAACGATTCTAAATTTTCCCATCGAAGCACCGCCGGCACTTATGGTTCCATCGTTTGCCACATTTAACTGTGCCAGGCCGACGCTGCCTGGTATTGTAATCGGGCCATTTTCACCTGAGATAATTCTGCCCCGCGTATCTACTATTTGTCCGTTTTGATTTACCTGAAACATTCCGTTTCGCGTATAGAGTTCGCCTTCGGTTGTTTCAACTACGAAAAAGCCATTACCTGAAATAGCAAAATCAAGCGGCCTGCCGGTTTCGACCATTGGCCCCTGCGAAAAATCGAAAGTCGAATTCAATTCAAAACCGTTTGTCGGTTCCACCTCCTGAGCTGCTTTTTGCGATTCAAGATGTTTTGAAAATGTATTACATCTTCGTTTGTATCCAACCGTGCTTACATTAGCGAGATTATGCGTAATAATGTTAAATTCCTGCGTTAACGCATTTATACTCGAACCGATTTTTTCTGTAATTTCTGACATTTTATTTTTTTAAACAGCCGACAATTCCGGCATAAGCTCTCTTTGTGCGTCTCTGCCTGCAATAGCTGATATATTCGTTTTCTTAAGTTTTCCAGTAATGGAAGCCGCATTAGTACGACATATTAATTCGTTAAGTTCTGATTCGCCAAGCCCTGTTAATTCGACAGCAATTGAGAAATTATTATTAGTTTCCATTTCTTCTATATGTTTTACTTCAGCTATTGCCTGAATTATTTCCGGCTTCTGTTTTTTATTATTTGTATAATCATAATTTTGTATCAGGTTTTGTTTTTCGGATTTTTTCAAACTGAAAACTATCAGCACTCTGCTTGACACGCTGACCTGCAACGGTGCTTCTATTCTCAATCCGGGGCCGGCTATTTCGGTAACAGTGGCTGGCACAAATTGCGGCGGCCCCCAACAGTCATCCGGATTTATATTTTCGCCGAGCAGTGTTTTTTTGAACGGAAAATTCGCAATAAAGGCCGGCTCATTAACTGCTGCTCTGAAAAATCTTCGACGATTTGTAAATCTGACTGCATCACTGTGGCTCAAAGCTACAATTTTGCCATTGCATCCGATTACAGACGTATCAAACTCCCATATTGAAGCACCAAGATAATAACTGGCCTTCCATATTTGTCCTTTAGTGTTTTCAAGCGGAACCTGTGAACAGGCAGTAAGCTCCATATCATCATTTTCCATAACTATCAGCTCGATACTGCCTGAATCTTCAACGTTGGAATTTGTAATATGAATTTTTTTCCCGACAGGAATATCTCTGCTGCTCGCTGCGATTTTCCTAACTGCTGTTTGTGTTTGGCTTATGCGTTGTTTTCTAAAGCCGAGTTTTTCCTGCAAAACCGACAAGTTCGTTTTTAATTGTTCAGCTTGCTCTTTGGTTTGATAAGCAGGAGCATTTTCTATTATTTTCGCAGCCCCCCTGTCAAAAGCACCGGCAAGGGTAAATATTGATTCATCTTTTTTAAGATTGGCATTATTTATAACTTCCGTCAGGATTTGCAACTGCTGCTCGCTAAGTTCTTTTTTACTGGCGTAGTCAATAAACAATTCTCTTGCTATTTTCTCTCCCCAAATCCTTCTGCTGCAACTAACGGCAAACAGCATCACAGCCAATATGCCAATTACAACAAAACCAGCTGTAATTAGCCATTTTTGAGATGCAAAACCGCTGTTAAGCTGACCAGCAGCCCACCACTTCTGCACTGGTGTCAAAGCCAAAATTACAACAGGCACTATCGTCATTTTAATTTTTCCAAAAAGCTATCTGATAAGACCAGTTAGTTCCTGCAATATCTCATTTGCAATTTTTATGGTTCTGGCATTTGCCTGGAAGCCGTTTTGTGCCTGAATCATATTTACAAATTCAGTAGCTGTGTCGGTATTTGATTTTTCCAGCGCTCCGCCGTGTACAATTCCAGCACCACCGGTCATTGCCTGAGTCGCTACAGCTTCACCGGAGTTTGCCGATGGAGTAAAATATCCGCTGCCAAGACTTTCCAAGCCAGCTGCATTCTGAAACAAAGCCATTTGTATTGTCGCAATGCTCTTTTTAATACCGTTTGAGAACGCACCAATAACAATTCCCTCATTATTAACTGAAACGGTTGACAGGCGACCTGCTTCATAGCCGTCCTGCTCTCTTGCCACAGCTGTTGAGTTTCCTGCAAACTGCGTCAAGCCATTGAGTCTGCCGATAGTACCGAAATTAAGGTCTATGGTTTGTGGCCCAGTTTCGTTATTGGCAAAAGTTACTACAAATTCACTGGCATCTGCTCCTGAAATACCTGCAAATGAGCCATCGCCGGCATCAAATGTTACCCCCTCAATACGCCTGCCTCCCATTGACAGGCCACTAATATCTCCGGTGATAGAAGTCAGAAGCATATCCCATGTATTTGCATCTTCTGTTCTGACAAAAGCACCAGTAAGAACGTGTTGACCGCCCTGAGAATCATATACGGTGATATTAATACTTTTAACTTCATCTCCGCCAACTGTTGATACTTCAAAATATGCGGGCATTTCCAATTCGCCATCTCCTGCGTATGACAAAGCCATATCCGTTCTGCTGTAGCCGGTGCCATCATCAGTTATGCGGACTTGGCCGTTAACCGAAGAAGCTGTTGAACCATCAAGAACATTATTGTTCAGATGGTCGATAAAATCTCCAAGCGTTGTGTTTTCATCGATGTTAAATGTCAATCCAGTGGAAAGCGCAGTTCCATCAGCATTGTAACCTGAGATAGTAATTATTCCAGACTCGCCGACAGCAAACTGTCCATCAGTTCCCGAACCACCGCTGAACTGGTCGAGCTGATCTAATTGTACGTCCTCAGTAGCTGAAGTTCCATTTCCGTATGTGTAAAGTAGTTCCGATGCTACCATCTGAACCTGACCTGCTGCAACTGAATCCGCACTCAGGTTGCCCGCTATTATAACTTCCGAGGTAGCCCGTGCCGGCATTGCCGCATCATAAGGTATATGTATTGTGTTATCTCCGGGAATCTGGAAGCCGTCGGCTTCACCTTCGGAGCCGATTCGCAAGGCGCGATAGCCGGTAGACGGATCCACAAGGGTTGAACCCTCATCGACAGCAAAACTACCTGCTCGCGTATAAATATTCTGCGCACCATCATTTAGTACAAAGTAGCCCCCTCCTTCTATTGCGAGGTCCAGCGGATTGCCGGTATTTTCGATATTTCCCTGCGACATATTCGGCGATATACCGCTTACTGTAACACCACTTCCCATTTGCTGCGGATTTGTACCACCAACATTATCTGTTGGCTGCGATGCTTTTTTAACTGTCTCGCTAAGCAGTTCTGAAAAGGTAATTCTGCTTGCCTTAAAGGCAGTTGAGTTGACATTAGCAAGGTTATTTCCCGCAACGTCAAGCATCTTCTGATGGGCCTGCAACCCTGTAACTCCGGCTGATAATGCAAAACTCATTTTTGTCTCTCCTTATATTTTTCGTATCTATAGTTCTGTTTTATTCTGATTCAGTTGTAGTTTCAGATTCATTTTCCGTTGGGCTTGCAGCGTTAACCGATATAACATCCTCCAGCCCAAGGGCATATTCACCTATTACCAAATACAATGAATCATCAGTCGTACTCTTGTACGTCTTCTCAACTCTGCCCTGCAAAATGTCCACATTACCGTCTTCTGCTTCTCCAAGAAATGAAATATCTTTACCCACGAGCGAAGCAGCATAGCTGGCCTGGACATTATCAAGAACACCGGAAAAGCTTGTGTTCAGCGTTTCGAGCTTTTCGAGCTGAGCGAACATCGCCAGCTGCGATGTCATCTCGTTATTATCAAGCGGTTCCAGAGGATTCTGATACCGCAATTGGGCTACCAAAACCTGCATATAATCAGCTTGCAAACTATTTGCTGACTCTGACATAATTTTCTCACTTTCAAAATTAACCGTTTTTTGAATCGGCATTTCCCAACGCAATGCCAACGCAACATTAAGAGCAATTATTGTGCCAGAGAGGAGTTTTGAATAAATTTAACTGCTAAGACCCTATTGCAAAAGAAGTTACCGTTATTATGAAAATAATTGGAAATGGATGCTATTGTATAGAAATTTTTCGGATGGATAAAACTGCCTAATGCAGCGGAAAAAATTTCCGCTTTTTTTATAGAAGCAAGATAAATAAACTATTGTTCTGTCATCTTGATTTGTTCATTGAACATTTTCAGCTGCACATCGATAGTGTTCAGTGCCCAATCAATATAATGCAATTCATGTACCGGACGATGGTGCCCTTCGTTTATCAATCCTTTTTGAACGGCATTGACGAATCGGCCGATTACAACTGGATTGATTTTTGACGGCTCAACCGCCCAGTTCTTTAATTCCCGATATTGTTCTCTCAGGCGTTTGCTGTATCTAAGCTGTTCGACGGTCAGATAATCCGAAGGATTATACGCCAGCTGTAGCCCTTTCAGACACAATATCATCGGCTCATAGTTGGTATTTTTTTTCAAACGGATAAATTTATACTGCTGAATATAAGTCGTTGCCTGTGATGGCGGCTTATCGGCAATTTCATCATCACCCATATACCATTGACGTTTACTCGTTCTGGCAAAAAAGAGTTCTTCTCCATACTCGTTTTGTGTTATTTCATTTGACCCCATTCTTGAAATCCACAATCGTCCTGTATTTTTCTGCTCCAGACCGCCTCCGAGTACAAACAAACATTTAACAAAGCCGAGCGGCAGAAGTTTTTGGTTACCTATCTGATTTTTTCTAAGTTGAAACGACAAATGTAAGCTATGCGGACTAACGTCATAAAACGTAACTATTTCGTTTATTAACTGATTTAGCACCCATGGGTCAGCCGTTGCAGCTCTTGACAGTTCTCTTGTAACGTTTAGCCGTCCCGGTGCCAGTTCCAGAAATCCCTGCCGCCTTTTGCGGTCGATTGAGCCGGAATGGTCATCGATATATCCGCCCAGTTTCCAGGAAAGAACATCCAAACCAAAATCGTGAAAATATTTGAATCCGTCATATACACTATCAACCGCATTTTGTGATTTCTGCTGCGAGGCGATGGCTTTGTAGCCGAGATTACTCAATTCAACTTCAGCTCCGAGCGGCATAAGACCCGGATGCAGATTTGAGCGAAGCCGTTCGAGACACGAGCGAGCCAGACGGCGGTCAAAGATACTATCAGCTGCTCTCACTGCATACTTTACATAATTGAAAAGGTCGTATTTGCCTTTGTCAGGCGGCATAACTTTCGACGAATCCTGCACAATCAATTTAACCACTTCGCTATTGGCATTTATCATTTGCAGAGCTGCGAGAACACTGATTGAGCGTTTGAAATATCTGTCTGACACTTCCATACGGTCAAGTTCAAAACGGTATCTAACTCTGATTTGCTCTTCAAACTGATTCAGCAGCGTATGCTTCACGACCAGCTTGAGATAATTTTTTATAAACGGCTGTGCCTGTTCATAATCGTACAAATGTTTTATGCTCGGCCTTGGCTTGTTAAGCTCTCTTGCAAGATAGTAATCACTAACAGCATCGGCGTTGTAATGGCTTATAACCAGGTCTCGTTCGGTAGTTGCGAGCAGTTCTCTTTCTGTTCTTCTGTCAAGCTCGGCATCAGCTGTTCGCTCACCCGGCCTCGTTCGTTTTTTAATAAATTTTTCGATTCTTTTTCGCAGCCACAATTCGTGTATCAAATTGACGTGGAATCTGTCGCCGAAATGTTTTCGCATCGACTCATGCGTTACAAGATATGCTTCTGCCGAGACCAGCCCATCAGCTGTATTGACTTTGACGGTTTCTCTATCATAACGTTTGCCTTCATATTTATCGATTTCAGCCATCGCTGCATCCGGCACATCATAGATTACAAAGCCCTCAATTCGTGATTTTTCGCCTACAACAGCGTAGAAATAGACATTGTCAGGACTGACTTTTCGATAGTGCGGCAGCAGAGCGGCTTGCGCAAAAAGAGTTTCACCATCTACTTTGGAGCGTTTCAGCGTAAAACCAAATCCGCTGACTGATTTGAATATTTCTGGTTCACGTAGCGAGCCATAGACAAACAGATTATTTTTCCCCTCAGCCATTATTTGTCTATAGTTTTTTAGTTTTGCGTTTTTATTTTCCATTGCGGATTTGGCGATAGAGCTTAAACAATTCCTTAAATGCACGAAGAATCACCAATGGATTACCGCCTGTTTGCTCGCCTGCGATTCGCGGATGATGGCATACCGGCCTTTCGACTATTGTGCAGCCATTGCGAGAAGCTCTTGCCAGAATTTCAGTATCTATCAGTGCTCCGGAACTTGAAAGTTTAATGTTGTCGAAAATTTCTCTTTTGTACAATTTGAACGCACAGTCAACATCACGAACTTTCATTCCGAAAAGCAGGCACACAAATTTCGTCCAGCACCAGCCGTTGATTTTACGTATGAGATTATCTCTTCGATTGATTCTGTAGCAGCTAACAATGTCATACTGTTTCATAAGTTCTATCAGTGGCGGCATTTCAGCAATGTCAAATTGGCCATCGCCATCTGTATAAAAAACCAGTTTTTTTGTAGCTGCCCCAAAGCCGGATTTCAATGCCTCGCCATA